>NZ_BAZG01000021.1 GCF_000964525.1 Anaeromyxobacter sp. PSR-1 | reverse complement strand
CGCCGTCCAGCGTCAGCACCACCGTGCGCGCGTCGGCCGCGAGATGACGAACGGCGCCTTGCCGGAGATGTCGATGCGGGCGCCGCCGCCGGCGCTCGCGAAGCGGACGTCGCCGATGCGCGCCAGCCCGGGGGCCGCGGGCGCCGCCGCCGGGGCGGCGGGCTCGGCGCGGGGCGCCGGCGCGGCCTTGCGCGCCGGCTCGGCCGACGCCAGCGCGGCGCCGGAGGTGACCACGGCCACGCCGCCGGGCACGCGCCTCACTTCGTACTTCGGGAGGGCGCCGGACGCGTCGAGCACCACGCGCACCTTGCCGTCGTCGCGGCCGAAGCGAACCTGCGAGAACGCGCCGCGCACCTTGACCGGCGCGCGCGGCGCGCCGGAGACGCCATGGACGTCGATGGCGAGGCGGGCGGGATCGCGCAGCTCGAGGATCTCGAGGCGGCCGGCCTGGCCGTCGGTCGCGATGACCAGCTGGCCGGCGGCGGCGCGGACGCCGGTGATGCGCGTGGCGGTGCCGGCCGGGCCCTCGTCCACGCGGTGCGCGACCAGGTGATCGTCGCCCGAAGGCGAAGGCGCGGCCGCGGCCGCGGGGGCCGGGGACGGCGCCTTCGGCGCGGAGGCGGTCGCCGCGGCGGGGACGCCCGCGGCCTCGGCCTCCAGCACCCGCACCACCACCGCGTCGCCCCGCGGCGCCACGTCGTAGCGGCGCGCGCCGTCGAGCGCGATGATCACGCGGCCGACCGCGCTCCGCTCGTCCTTGTACTGCGCGGTGCTCACCGCGAGCACGCCGGCCTTGCCGACCTGGATGGGCGAGCTCACCCCGGACACGTCGGCGCCGGCCAGGTCCACCACCAGCCGCGGCGGGTCCTGGAGCTTGAACACCGAGTAGGACGGAGCGCGCGAGCCGCGGATCTCGAGCTCGAGGGCACCCTCGCGCTGCCCGACCTCGATCCCCCGGATCACGTTCGGCTCGGCTGCCGAAGCGGCGCTGATCGCGCCCCACAGGAGCAGGCCGACGATGGGCTTCAGGCGGGAAGTCATGGGAGCTGCTCCTCGAGGTTGAGCGCCGCTTCCTTCGGGAGGCGGAGCACGGTCTGGGTTCGGTCACGGGTCCCGTCGGCGCGCAGGGCGAACTCGGTCACCACGACCTCGCCGCTCCGGACCGTCGCGACCGTGCCGCCGTTCTTTCCGAGGCAGGCGCCGCGGCGCACCGCGTAGCCGACGCCCGACGGCGCCTCGACCATGGCGACCGGGTCTTCGAGGCCGGTGATCACGGCGACAAGCTTGAGCTGATCGAGCTCGTACTTCCCGAGCGGCGTGGCGCAACGGGTCTGCAGACCCGGCCCGGCCTGGCTCACGTCCGCCAGGAAGCTCCGGAACGGGTCGCGCTTGCCGACCGAGGAGTAGACCCAGTCATCGGCCTTGGCGGCCTGGACCTCGGGCTTGACCTCCGGGGTCACGGCGGTGGCAGCAGGCTTCTTCGGCGCGGCGGCGCGCTTGGGCGCCGAGCCGCCGCAAGCCGCGGCGAGCAGCGCGCACGCGAGGAGCGCTGGGAGGTGGCGCGGGCTCACTTGGCGCCCCCCTTCTTCGGCGCTGCGGTCGCGGCCTTGGTCTCGACGAACATGAAGGTGGTCGCGAGGAACTTGCCGTTCAGCAGCATCTTGCCGTTCACGTCCTTGGGGCCGTCGAGCACGATGTCGGTGACGTTGACGATGCGCTGCATCCGCCCGAGCGCGTCGAAGAACGTCGCGATCTCGTGGAAGCTTCCGGTGACGGACATCGGGATGGGGATGCGCGCGTAGAACCGCTCGGTGGACACGGGCCGCGGCTCGATGGTCCCGATCTCCAGGCCCGCCTTCTGCGCACGATCCTGGAGGAGCTGCAGCAGCTCGTCGATCTTCTTGTCCTCGGGGAGCTCCGCGAGCGCCTGCCGCAGGCGCTCCTCGAGCAGCTCCTTCTCGCGCCTGAACTGGTTCAGGTTGTTCGCGATGGACGTCTTCTCGATGTACTCGCGGTCCAGCCTGGCCTGGTCGGTCTTCGCCCTCGCGATGCGCGTCTCCACCTCGGAGATGGACGGCCCGAAGGTCGCCGACATGGCGAAGTAGTTGAGCGCGGTGACCGCGATGACGATCGCCGCGACGGTCCCGACCTTCGCGGCGGTCGAGGCCCTGGCGATGTTCTCGATGAGCTTTTCCATGGCCGCCTACTTCTTCCCCGGGGTGGGCGCCGCCACGGCCGGCACGCCCGGATAGACCACGTTCGCAGAGAGCGCGAACTCCACCAGCCGGAAGGCCTTGTCCGTCTTCGCGCTCGTCTTCTTCAGCTCCACGTCCTTGAAGTAGGGGGAGCCCTTCAGCGCGGTCATGAACTCCGAGACCTCGTCGATGCTGGCCGCCGTGCCGGTGAACGCGAGCGCGTCGCCCTTCTGCTCGAGCTTGGTGAGCCAGAGTCGCTTCGGCGTGACCTGCGCGAGCTGGTCGAGCATCTTGACCGGCCCGGTGCGGCCGGCCTTGAGCCGATCCAGCACCTCGAGCTTCTCTCGGAGCTGCGCCTGCTGCTCCTTGATGTCCTTCACCTCGCCGATGATCCGGTCGAGCTGGGCGATGTCCGCCTTGGTCCGCTTCACCTGCGCTTCGCGCGCGGCGAGGTCCGCCGACCGGGAGGCGGCCCACAGGTAATTGCCCACGAGGCCGCCGACGATCACGACCGCGAGCAGCACGAGCTGCTGCTTGCCGGCCTCCTTCTTCTTGGAAACCCGGACCGGGAGCAGGTTTATCCGGATCATGGCTACTTGTCTCCGGCGCGGCGGAGGGCGAGGCCGACGCTCACCGCGGCTGCGGGAGCGGCCGCGAGGATCGACGCGGGGTCGAACCTGCGGTTGTCGATCTCGATGTTCTTGAACGGGTTCAGCACCTCGACCGGCGCGCCGGCGCGCGCCTCGATGGCCTTGAACAGCGCCGGGATCCGCGCCGTCCCACCGGACAGGTAGACCCTGCCGATCGTCGCCCCGCCCGACGTGGAGGCGAAGAAGTCGAGCGACCGCTGGACCTCGCCTGCGAGCTGGTCGGCGACGCCCTGGATGACCCGCTCCACCTCCTGCGGGATCACCGCGTCGGACTCGCCCTGCCCGCCCACCTTCAGCGCCTCGGCCTCGTCGTAGGAGACGTTCAGCTGCTTCTGGATCTCCTCGGTGAAGGCGTTGCCGCCCATGGTGATGTCGCGCGTGAAGGTGGTGATCCCGTGCGCCACGACGTTCACGTTCGTGACCGCGGCGCCCACGTTGATGAGCACCACCGTCTCGTCCGGGGACCCGTCGTAGTTCACCTCGAACGCGTTCTGGACGGCGAACGCATCGACGTCCACCACGGTCGCGGTGAGCCCCGCCTCCGCGCAGACCGAGGTGTAGTCGTTGATCATGTCCTTCTTGGCGGCGACCAGCAGCACGTCCATCTGCCCGGCGGCGTCACCCTCGGGCGTCAGGATCTGCGTGTCGATGTTGACGTCCTTGATGTCGAACGGGATGTACTGCTCCGCCTCCCACTGGATGGACTCGTCGAGCTCTTCCTGCGACATGCGCGGGAGCGAGATCTTCTTGATGATCACGGAGTGACCGCGGACGCCGATGGCGACTTCCTTCGCCTTCACCTTCTGGCGCCCCAGGACCTCCTGCACCGCCTGCACGATGGCGGAGGAGTTCATCAGCGCCCCGTCCACGATGGCCTCGGGCGGCAGCGGCGCCGTCGCGAACGCCTCGAGCGTCCAGCCGCCCCGCTTCTCGCGGAGCTGCACGAGCTTCACGCTCGAGGAGCCGATGTCGAGGCCGACGGCGAGCTTCTTCTTCGCCATGGCGATCCCTTCACGAGAGGCGCGGGCGACCGCACCCGCGCCCCGTCTCGAGCGGTTTCGCGCCGCAGCGCGAGGTCAGGGTGAACGATCGAGCGGGGCTCACGAGAGGCGCCCCCCGGGGCTGGGGCCGAACACCTTGCGCCGATCCGACGGCGTGAGGCCGAGCGCGAGGATGATCTTCCGCTTGGTGTCGACGCGGCACTCGAGGCCGTGCTCGATGCGCGTCACGGTGAGCGGCGAGACGCCCGCCTTGCGGGCGAGCTCGGCCTTCGTGAGGAGCTGCTCCTCTCGGAGCCGCTGCACGTTGTTGGGCGCGCGCCGCGCGGGCTTCGCGGGCGGCGTCCGGGCGCTGGGCGAACGGTCGGCCATGCGGGGGCCACGCTATGCGATCGCCCCCCGAAGGATCAAGAAAGGCGCCTGCGCGGATATCCGCGGTTGTAGGCGACCGAGCGCTACTTGAGGGGAACTGATGCCTAGTTATGCGTCATACGGGCGGTGGAGGAGCGGGCGGGCGCACGGCCGGCGCCTCGGTGAGGCCTATCCGACCCCGTACTCCTTGATCTTGTAGAGGAGCGCCCCGTACGAGAGCTCGAGCAGCTCGGCGGCGCGC
This sequence comes from Anaeromyxobacter sp. PSR-1, assembly GCF_000964525.1. Classification (GTDB taxonomy): domain Bacteria; phylum Myxococcota; class Myxococcia; order Myxococcales; family Anaeromyxobacteraceae; genus Anaeromyxobacter. The sequence goes on along the minus strand of NZ_BAZG01000021.1, from coordinate 36,674 downwards.
GTGCGGTTCCCGCCTGTCCGCTCCAGCGCCGCGCGGATGAGCCGCTCCTCCAGCGCGCGGGTAGCTCGCTTCACCGAGAGCGAGCCGTCGCCGGTGTCCGCCGCGGCAGTCGCGTGCGCCCGCGCGCGCACCGCCTCGGGCAGGTCCTCCTCCCTCAGCACCGGGCCGTCGGCGAGCACCACGGCCCGCTCGACCGCATGCTCGAGCTCGCGCACGTTTCCGGGCCAGCCGTGGGCGAGCAGCGCCGCGCGGGCCTCGTCGGACAGCGTCAAGCCGGGCAGCTCCGGGCGGAGGTGGCGGAACCGGGCCAGGAAGTGATCCAGCAGCGCGGGGACGTCCTCACGACGCTCCCGGAGCGGCGGGAGACGTACCCCCACCACGTCGAGGCGCCAGTACAGGTCCTCCCGGAACCGGCCCGCCGCCACGGCGGCGCGGAGGTCGACCGCGGTCGCGGCGACGACGCGAACGTCCACCCGGCGGCTGCGGGTGTCGCCGACGGGCCGCACCTCCTCCTCCTGGAGGAACCGCAACAGCTTCACCTGCAGGCCCAGGGGCAGCTCGCCGATCTCGTCGAGGAACAGCGTGCCGCCGTCGGCCTCCGCCGCGAGCCCCTTCTTCGCGCGCACCGCGTCGGTGAACGCGCCCTTCACGTGGCCGAACAGCTCCGACTCGAGGAGCTCCGATGGGATGGCCCCGCAGTTGACCGCGACGAACGGGAGGGCGGCCCGGGGTGAGAGCTGGTGGATCGCGCGCGCGACCAGCTCCTTGCCGGTGCCCGACTCGCCCTGCACCAGGACCGTGGTCTTCTGCTGCGCGATCTTCCGGATCTGCCGGGACACCTCCCGCATCGCCTCGGAGGCGCCCACCATGTGCTCCGGGCTGTACCCCGCCGACAGCTCGGTCCGCAGGCGCCGGTTCTCGCGCGCCAGCCGCTCCCGCTCCTCCGCCTTCCGGAGCACGAGCACGACCTCGTCCGGCTTGAACGGCTTCTGGAGGTAGTCGTAGGCGCCCGCCTTCATCGCCTCGATGGCCGCGTCGTGGGCGCCGTACGCGCTCATCACGATGACCATCAGCTCGGGCGCGGTACGCTGGATCTCGCGCAGCAGCGCCAGGCCGCCCATCCCGGGCATACGCACGTCGGTGAGCACCAGGTCGTAGTCGCGGGCGGCCAGCTCCTTCAGCGCCTCCTCGCCGGTGCCCACGGCGCGGGGGTCGTACCCGTGGTCCACCAGGATCACGGAGAGCAGGTGCCGGATGGAGGCCTCGTCGTCGACGACGAGGATGTTGCGCAGGCCCACGGCGCGACTCTAGCACGGGCCCGGGCGCGGTCCCCCGCGCCGGAGGCGCAGGCGGAACACGGCGCCGCCGCTCACCCCGACGCCGGCGGAGATCGAGCCGCCCATCGCCTCCATCAGGCCATGGCTCACGGACAGCCCGAGCCCGGTGCCGGCGCCCGGCGGCTTCGTGGTGAAGAACGGATCGAAGATCCGCGGCAGGTCCTCCGCCGCGATGCCGGGCCCGTCGTCGGCGACCTCCACCTCGACCGCATCCTCCACCTCGCGGGCGGCGACGCGGAGCGTCCCGCGTCCCCCCATGGCGTCGCCCGCGTTCAGGAACAGGTTGAGGAAGACCTGCGCGAGCCGCGCCTCGTCCGCCAGCACCGGCGGCAGCCCCGGCGGCAGGTCCACGTCGGCGCGCACCTGCCGGAGCCGCGCCTGCACGCGCGCGAGCCGCAGCGCCGCGTCCACCGGCCCGGACAGGGCGATGGGCGCGACCGCCGGCGCCGTGGGACGCGCCAGCTCCAGGAGGTCGCGCACGATGGCGTCGATGCGCCCCGCCTCCACCGCGATCCGTGCCACCAGATCCTCCGCCTGCGCGGTCTCTCCTGCGCGGATGCGGCCGCCGGCCAGCTCCGCGTAGCCGGCGATCGCGCCGAGCGGGTTCCCGACCTCGTGCGCCACGCCGGAGGCGAGCCGCCCCACCGCCGCGAGCTGCTCGGATCGGAGCCACGACGCGCGCGCCTCCGCGAGCGCCCGGTTCGCGCCCTCCAGCTCCTCGATCTTCGCGGCCAGGCGCGCGCGCTCCTCCGCGAGCGCCTCCGCCACCCGCTCGAACGCCACGGCCGCACGCGCGAGCGAGCGGTCCTCCGGCTCGCCCGGCGGCGCGAGCACCGGGAGCCCCCCGCCGGCGTCGCCGAGCCTCTGCGCCGACGCGAGGAGCCGCCCGACGGGCCGGGCCACCGAGCGTCCCAGCAGCACCAGCCCCACGACGATCACGGCCGCCGCAGCAGCGGCTGCAAGGAGCGCGAGCCTCGCGGGACCGAGCACGCCGCGCGCTGCGGGCGGAACGCCCAGCGCAAGGAGGAGCACCGCGCCGGCGGCCGCCGCGGCGACGAGGTCGAGCAGGAGCACCAGGCCCACGCGCCGCACGGATCACCGGAACAGCTGGAGAGACGGGACCCCGCGCACGATGACGTCCGCGAGATAGAGCCACTCCAGCGCCCCCGCAGCCAGGAACGGGCCGAACGGGACGGCGTTCCGGGGCGGGACCCAGTCGTCGGCGCTGGCGAGCGCGGCGGGATCGCCCGGCGCGGATGCGGCCGGCGGGCCGGGCGGCTCCACCGGCTCCTGCGGACCGGGCTGGCCCTTGCCGAGCGCGATCAGCACCAGTCCCACCACGCTCCCCTGCACGGAGGCGAGCAGCACGACGGGGAGCAGCGCCCCCACGCCGAGCCAGGCGCCGATCCCCGCCAGCAGCCAAACGTCGCCGAACCCGAGCGCCTCCTTGTGCAGCACCTTCTCCCCGAGCACCGAGATCACCGCGAACGCACCGAAGCCGACCGCGGCCCCGATCGCGGCGCCCTGCAGCGTCGCCGGACCGAGCCCGGCCGCCGAGGCGAGGAGGCCGGTCCCGATCAGCGGCCAGGTGAGCGCGTGCGGCAGCAGCCAGGTGTCGAGGTCGATCGCGGCGAGCGCCACCAGGAGGCAGACCAGCACCAGCTCTGCCAGCGCGGCCGCGCCGAGCCCGTGTCGCGCCCACTCCAGCAGCGCGACGCCCGCGACGAGCGCCTCGACCAGCGGGTACCGGATCGAGATCGGCGCGCCGCAGCTCCGGCACCGCGCGCGCAGCGCGAGCCAGGAAACCACCGGCACGTTGTCGTACCAGGCGATGGGCTTCCTGCAGCGCGGGCAGCGCGAGCCCGGCGAGACGATCGACTCGCCCGCGGGGACGCGCGCGATGACGACGTTGAGGAAGCTGCCCACCACGCCGCCGACCAGCGCCACCCAGGCCGCGATCAGGCCCGCGGGGACGCCGGGCATGGCCGGATCCATGCCTACGCACCCCCGGCGGCGGCCCTCGGCTCCGGCTCGGCGCCGTGGACCTCGGCCAGGCGGCGGACGAAGAAGTCCTCGAGCGTGTCGCGGTGCGGGGTGAGCGCGATCACCTTGCCACCCGCGCGCACCACCGCGCTCACCGCCGCGTCGGCGGCGAGCGCGTCGTCGAACACCACCGTGAGGCGGTCGCCGTCGGCGCGCAGGAGCTTCCCGTGCGACAGCGCCTCGCGGGCTGCGGCAGGAACCGCCGCGGTCAGCTCCACCGCGCGCACGTTCCCGGAGAGCAGCTCGTCGATGCGCCCCACGTCCCGCAGCTTGCCGCGCAGGATCACGCCGACGCGATCGCAGAGGCTCTCGACGTCCGGCAGGATGTGCGTCGAGAAGAACACCGTCTTGCCGCGCCGCTTCAGCTCCAGGATGAGGTCGCGCACGTCCTTTCGGCCCACCGGGTCGAGGCCGCTCATCGGCTCGTCCAGCACGACCAACGCCGGATCGCCCACCAGCGCCTGGGCGATGCCGAGCCGCTGCTGCATGCCCTTCGAGTACTTGCGGATCTGGCGATCGGCGGCCGCCGTCAACCCGACCAGCTCGAGCAGCTCGTCGCAGCGGCGGTCGCGCTCCGCGCCCGGGACGTCCGAGAGCTTCGCGAAGAAGCGCAGCGCCTCGCGTCCGGTGAGGAACTCGTAGTAGGCGGGGTGCTCCGGGAGATAGCCGATGCGCGCCTTGGCGCGCCGGCTGGGGATGGGGTCGTCGAAGATCGAGGCCCGCCCGCTGGTCGGGTAGATGAGGCCCATCAGCATCTTGATGGTGGTGGTCTTCCCGGCGCCGTTCGGGCCCACGAACCCGAAGATCTCCCCGGGGACGACCTCGAGATCCAGCGCATCCACCGCGGTGACCTTGCGCGCGAGCAGGCCCACCTCGAAGACCTTCGTCAGCTTCTCCGTCTTCAGGATCATCGCCGCGGATGATCGGCGGGCCACCGGCCGGTGTCAAAGGGACGGGCGCCGGGCCGGTGACGAAAAACGTCACCCGACCCGGGCCGGGCGCCGCGTTCCGTCACTGCGGGTTTCGGCCGTCCATGTCGGATCGGGTGTTTGCGAACGCCCGGCCGCTGGCACCCCCGATGCTAGGCAGCCCCTCTGCCGGGCGGTCGTCAGAGCCCGGTCCGCGGGGCCGCGAGGCTCACACCGCGGCCCACATCTCCGGAGGTCTCATGAAGAAGGCTGCCAAGGGCTTCACCCTCATCGAGCTCATGATCGTCGTCGCGATCATCGGGATCCTCGCCGCGATCGCCATCCCGAACTTCCTCCGCTACCAGCTCCGCGCGAAGTTCAGCGAGCTGCGCGAGAACGTGAACAGCGTCTTCAAGTCGGAGGAGGCGCTGCGACAGACGGAGCGGACGAATGGGCAGTACATGGCCCTCGCCGCGCTCCCGGACGGCTGCAGCCCCGGCACCGCGAAGAACCCCTGGGTCGCCGCTGACATGACCGAAGCCGCGAAGATCGACTGGTCGGTCGAGGGCGCAACCTACGGGTGCTATCACGTCGCCACGACCGCCGAGACCTCGGGCACCACCGGCCTGCACCTGACCGTGTGGGCCCTCTCGGACATCGACGGGAATGCGTCCCAGGGTTGCGTCTACCTGTTCAAGCCCACGCTGGGGAGCGACGGCAACCCGGCCACGGGCGGGAGCACGGCTGCGGGCTGCCCGACCTCCGTCGCATTCCCGACGGCGAGCGACGGCACCATCCCCTTCGGCCAGCCAATCGTGCAGGACGAAACGATCTTCTAGTCGCCGACTTGTCTCGGGCAGCGCCCCCGGTCATCATGGGGGCGCTGCCTCTTCTGTTTCCCTGACCCCTCTATCGTGGCGCGGCGCGCGTTCGCTCACCTCTGCTTGGCGGTCGCCCTCGGCCTGCTGATGGTCGTGGCGGCATCTCGCATCGAGGTTGCCCAGCAGCGCCCGTACGACATCCTCTACGTCCCGCGCCCGGCGGCGTTGCGGCTTGGGTCGGTGGGACATCCCACGCTGGCCGCGAACCTCTGGTGGCTGAAGGCGGTCCAGTACATGGGCGAGCCTCGGGCAGCCGAGCGCGGGTGGGACCGTCTCTTTCCCGCCCTCGACCTGATCACCGATCTCGACCCGCAGCACGGCTACGTATACCAGGTGGGCGGCAACGTGCTCGCCAGCGAGGGCCGCGTCGGCGAATCTAACGCGCTCCTGGAGAAGGGCGTCCGGAACGTGCCGGATCGCTACATCATCCCATTCCACCGTGCGGTGAACGCGTTCCTGTACGAGGGCGACTACGCGGCCGCCGCGCGCTGGTTCGAGGTCGCCTCGCGCCGCCCCAACGCGCCGGCGCACCTAGCGGAGTACGTCTCTGCGATGTACGTGAAGGGTGATGCGCCGGAGGCAGCCGTCAGGTTCCTCACCCATCTGTATGAGCGCGCGGAAGACGACGAGTCACGAAAGGCGCTCCGGAAGCAGCTCGATCAGGCGGTGCTGGAGCGCGACGCCGCGTTGCTCGAGGATGCTGCGCACGTGTTCGAGGGGCGCCACGGCTTCCCGCCGGTCGCGCTCGCGCAGCTCGAGCACGACGGGCTGGTCACCGGCATCCCACCGGATCCGTTCGGCGGGTCGTATTTCCTCGATCCCGATGGGCGCGTCCGTTCGTCGGTGAGCGCACGTCGCCTGGCGCCGCCACCGACGAAGGACGAGCAGCGCGCCCTCCTGCGGCGGCAGCAGTTGATGATCCACTCGGCAGAAGGGAGCGTGCGGTGAAGGTGCTCGCCATGGCGCAGGTGACGCTGCAGGAGGCGCTCCGGCGCAAGCTTCAGGTGAACCTCCTGCTGTTCGCGCTGCTGCTGGTCGTGGTCAGCTCGCTCGCCTCGCAGCTCACGGTGGGCTACACGCATCGGATCGCGGCTGATCTCGGCCTGACCGCGATGGAGTTGATGGGGTCCCTGACGGCCGTGTTCCTGGGCGCGACGACGATCGCGGGCGACGTGGAGCGGCGTGTCGTGTACCCCGTGGTCGCGAAGCCGATGTCTCGCGCGCAATACCTCGTCGGCCGCTACCTGGGGCTCGCGGCGACCCTCTGGCTGAACATGCTGGTCATGGCCGTCTGTCTGGCGGCGCTCCTGTGTCTCGATGCCGGCTCGCTCTCTCCCATCGACCGGCCGCTTCTCGGTGCGTTCCTCATGATGGGGGTGCAGTTCCTGGTGGTGGCCGCGGTGGCCGTCCTGTTCTCGTCGTTGACGACGCCGACGCTCGCCGCGATCTTCTCGCTCGCCGTCACCATCGCGGGACACCTGTCGAACGACCTCCGCACGCTCTGGGAAGGCGCTGGGTCTGGAGTGGGCAAGGCGCTCTGGTACGTCCTGCCCAATCTCTCCGCGCTCTCGCTCAACGCGGAGGTCATCTACCGCGAGGCCCCGCCGGCCTCGGTCTGGCTCGCGAGCGCGTACGCGCTGCTCTACACCGGCGCGATGCTCTCGCTCGCGGCGGCTGCCTTCGAGCGCCGGGACTTCCGGTGACGCACGCCGGCGGCCCCACGCCGGGCGCTCGCATCGACGGGATCAGCCGGTCTTCCGCCCACGTCGCGGCCCTCGCCGCGGTGATCCTGCTCGGCCTCGCCGCCTACGCGAACGCCTGGCGCGGGGCCTTCGTCTTCGACGACGTGGATCACGTCCGCGACAACCCCATCCTTCGGGACGCCTCGGCCTTTGGCTGGAACGGCCCCGGCTGGCGCGAGCTCCCCAACCGCAGCGTGGCCTACCTGTCCTTCACGCTGAACTACCGCCTCGGCGGCAGCGATCCAACCGCGTATCACGGGGCGAACATCGCAATCCACCTGTTCACATCGACGCTGGTGTACGCGCTGGTGATCGCCGCGTTCCGAGCGCCGCGGCTCGCGCCGTCGGCCCTGGCGCCGCACGCGAGCACGGTGGCTCTCGTCGCCGCGGCCCTCTTCGTCTCCCACCCGCTGCAGACGCAGGCCGTCACCTACATCGTTCAGCGGATGACTTCACTGACAGCGCTCTTCTACGTCGGCGCTGTGGTTCTCTACGCGCGCTGGCGACTGATGGACGCTGCCCGGCACCGCTGGGGGCGCCGGGCCGTGTACGCCGGCGTGCTCGCGTGCGCGGTGCTCGCCATGAGGACGAAGGAGATCGCGTTCACGCTCCCGTTCGCGGTCACCCTGTACGAGATCACGTTCTTCGAACCGGACGGCCGGCGGCTGCGGCGCCTCTGGCCCATCCTCGCCACAGCGGCGATCGTTCCGCTCACGGTCCTCCTTGCCGTACGAGGTATTCCCGGCGGCGAGGACGTGGCGACCACGGCGCTCGCCGCCACGCGCGTGCAGACCGACCTCGGCCGCCTCGAGTACTTCCTCACGCAGGTGCCGGTGGTGGTCACGTACCTGTTCCTGCTGCTCATGCCCGTCGGGCAGAACGTCGACCACGACTACCCGATCTACCGGTCGTTCCTAGCCCCCGAGGTTCTCTCCGCGATAGCGGTCCTCGCCGCCATCGGGTGCGCCGGGGCGTGGGCGTACGCACGGACCTCCGCCCGGGCGCGCAGGCCGGCGGATCCCGCGGCCCGGCTGGTGGGGTTCTGCGTCGCGTGGTGGTTCGTCGCGCTCGCGGTCGAATCAACCATCATCCCCATCGTGGACGTGATCAACGAGCACCGCGTCTACCTGCCCTCGGTCGGCTTCTTCGTCGCCGCCGCCGTCGGGATCCTGCTCGCCGCGCGCCGGGCGGTCGGGGTGGAAGTCGCGCCGCGTGCCGCCGCCCTGGCAGGAATCGGCCTCGCCTGCGTGCTCGCTGCTGCCACCCTCGCCCGTAACCGGGTCTGGGCGAGCGACGTCGCGCTCTGGACCGATGCGGCCGCGAAGTCTCCGAACAAGATGCGGCCGAACCTGAACCTCGGAACCGCGCTGGTCGAGGTGCGGCGCTTCCGTGAGGCCGAGGCTCCGCTGCGGCGGGCGGCGGAGCTCGATGCCACGTCGGCGATTCCGCACGTGCAGCTCGCGGGCGTCCTGCTGACGCAGCGACGCGGCGCCGAAGCGGAGGCCGAGCTGCGCGAGGCGATCCGGCTCGATCCCCGAGACCCGGAAGCGATCTTCAACCTGGCGGTGCTGCTGTCGAGCTCGAACCGGCCCGCGGATGCGCGGCCGCTCTTCGCCCGCTTCCTCGAGATCGCTCCCGACTCCTACGCGCGGGCGCGGCGCATCGCCGCCGATCGCCTCGCCCGTCCCTGAGCCGCGCGGGCGCCGCGCGCCGCGGGCGTGCGACTCCCACATGCAAACTTTGTCGATCCCCTCCACGCTTTGTCGATCCTGATGCGCTCCCGCAGACAAAGCTCTGGATTGTCGGCGTGTTGCGGCGCCCCTCCGGAGGCAGGCGCCTTGCTTCTCACCCGCGGCATGAACCGGAACCCCCGCGGCTTCACGCTCCTCGAGCTCGTGATCGTGGTCGCCGTCGTGGCAATCCTGGCGGCCGTCGCCGGCTCCAGGTTCGTGGCCGCTCAGCGAAACGCCAGCTCGGCTTCCGCGGCGTTCGACCTCGGAATGCGGCTTCAGGCGCTGAAGACCGAGGCGCTGAACGAGCAGCAGGACGTCCTCGCCGTGCTGGTGAACGCGGACGACCTCACCGGCTCGGGCTGCGGCCTCCTCGCCCAGGCGAGCTGCGTCCGTCTATTCATCCTCAAGCGCCCTGAGGCTGGCTGGACGCTGGCGGGCTTCGACCCCGCATCGCCGGCCACCGCCGCGCAGGTCGAGGACGTCGTCACGCTGCCCAGATGGCAAGCGTTCGATCTGGGACAAGCGGGGACTTCGTCGGAAGCGCCGTTCGAGCAGGTCAAGGTCTTCGACCCCTCCGTCGCGGCCGGCGGGCGCGTCGCGATCCGTTTCGGCGCCGACGGCGAGGTCCGGCCGGTCTACGCGGGCGCGTCGCGCCCTCGACTCAGTGGGGTGGCGGTCGCGATCACCACCTCGGCCGAACTGAACGCGGGTCAGCGGCGCCGGTTGGTGGTGTCGTTCCCGACCGGGATCGTCAAGGTCGCGACGTACTAGGAGGCGCCATGCGGCGAGCTCGCAACTCCGGCATGCGAGGGGTCACGCTCATCGAGGCGATGATCTCGCTCACGCTGCTGCTCATCGGGATCCTGGGGCTGATGCGGCTTCAGGTGATCGGCTTCACGTCCAACGAGGGCGCGAGGTCCAACGGCACGGCGCAGGAGCTGGCACGCGAGCTGGCCGCCGGGCTCGAACGCCTCGATCCGTCGCTGGACGCCCTCCTCGTCGCGAACACGATCGCGGACGCGCCGCCCAGCGGTTTCGGCAATCCGCTGGACGCATCCGGGAACCTCGCCACGTCCGGATGGCGCGACTGGGACGACGCGTACCTCACCGGAACGACCTCCGCCTATCCGTCGCTGAAGGTCGTGGGCGTCCAGCCGGACTCCGCGCTGCCGTCGGACCCGCTCGACCCATCGAAGCCGCTCTATCGTCGCCGCTGGTCGATCTGGCAGGTGGCGACGTCCAACGCTGCCTCGGGTGTCCGCCTCGCGGCGGTGTCGGTCGTCTATCACGAGCGCACCATCACGCGACCGCGGGCCATCACCCTTTACGTCCAGATCCCGAACCTGGGCGCCTCGACGGTCAACGCCTCGGCCTACCGGTGATCCGCATGATCCGCTCCCGCCTCGGCTTCACGCTCGTCGAGATCATGATCGCGACCGGCGTGGTATCCATCGTTCTTGCCGCGGTGATCGCGGCCTCGAGCTCGCAGCAGCGCGCCTTCTTCGGCGGACAGCGACAGCGGGCGACGCAGGGAAACGCACGCACCGCGCTGCTGTACCTCGAGCAGAAGCTCCCGCTCGCCGGGTGGGGGCTCGACGGCTCCCTCGCCCTGGACTTCCAGTTCTACGCGCCCGCGTTCTGCCCCGCGAACACGACGTGCCCGCCGGGGAGGGACAGCATCGCCGACGCGGACGAGCTGGTGTTCTATGCACGCAACCCGAGCTACTGGGTGCCGCCGGAGGGGCATGCCGGCGCCCTTCGCGGGAACGCCTGGACGTTCGTCGCGCTGCCCGACGCCTCCCACGCCACGCTGGAGGCGCGGGCCGGCGACGACTTCCTCAGGGGACAGATCCTGCAGGTCGTCTGCCCCGGCGAGCTCCGCTACGCCTACTTCACCGTGAAGAGCCGGGCGGCGGTCACGTCCGCGGGAAACGTCGACGTGGAGCTCGAGGACGTCGTCCTGACCGATCCGTTCCGCCGGCAGGACGTCGCCGCGACGATGGGTGGCTGCCGCGCCTTCCAGGTCGACCGGTACCGATTCCATGTCCGGCCCGTGGCGCGTGCCGACGGGACATTCGACCCGTACCTGGTGCTCGATCGCGGCCTCGATACGACGGGGGCCGCCGACGGCGCGCCCGATGGTGTGGTGGACGAGAAGGACGAGGTGATCGTGGCGGAGGGGGTCGAAGCGTTCCAGGTCGCCTACGTGTTCGCGAACCCGGCCATCGCCCCCGCCGGCGCGACCGCCGGGACGGCCATCGCGTTCGGGGAAGCAAACGACGACCAGAGCGTGCTCACCGACGGCGCCATCATCCCGACCAAGTTCTCCGGGTCCGCGACCTCCACGACCCGAGCCGTCTACACGCCCTCCAGCTTCTATTCGTATCGGTACTCAGACCCGATCCGTCAGACCAGGCACCAGGCCAACATCCGGGCGGTGCGGCTCGCCCTGGTCGCGCGCTCGCCGCAGCCCGATCCCTCGGCCCGGGCGACGTTCGTGGTCGACTCGTCCTTCGCCCTGTTGAACCAGTCCGGCGCACCGGACTGGGTGACGGGCGCGCCGAAGATCGCGAGCGGCACCGACGGCTTCCAGCGCACGCGGGTCGAGGCCGTGGTGAACCTTCCCAACATGACCGTCCGGTCCATCACCGGGTTCTAGCGAGGCTGGCATGTCCGTCCCCCGTCCCCTGCCCCACCGCGCGAGCGGCTCCACCCTGATCCTGACGGTGATCCTGCTGATGGTGCTGGCCGTCATCGGCGTGGCCGCGGTCTCGCTCGGCTCGCAGGAGCGCATCAACGCGTCCGGCAAGACCCAGCGCGACCAGCTGTACGCGTGCGCCGCCGCCGCGCGCCTGCAGATCTGGGCGGAGCTGGCGCGGTACGGCCGTGGGTATCTCGAGTCGGGCAACGTGGCCGGCTCGGTGACCCTGCCCGACGGCACGGTCCTCACGGCGCCGTCGCACTACGACAGCGATCCGGACGTGACCGTCAGCTCGGTCGTGCTCAAGAACACCGTCACGACGGCCTCGACGCCGACCGCCACCGACCTCACCAACTCGTTCAACTTCATGCAGGGCCTGAACACCGCGACCGGCTACACGGTGGTCGCGAAGTGCAAGGACCGGCGCGGCCGCCCGCTCGAGGTCGAGTTCGTGACGGCCATCATCCTGTAGGAGGCGGACCATGCGCACCCGCAAGCCCATCGCGATCGCCCTCCGTGCCGCCGGCCTGGCCGCCCTGACGCTGCTGCTCACGCCCGGCGACACCCGCTCGCAGACCACCTGCGGTGACGACGCCGCGCGCAACCTGATGGTCTCGAGCCTGATGGACACGTGGCTCAACCCGCCCGCGGGCGAGGACCAGCAGTTCATCACGCGCGAGGACACCACCTTCCCGAACATCATGTTCCTGCTGGACACCTCCGGCTCGATGCAGCGCCTCCCGCCCGACGGCCCCGGCTCGCTGGGCGGTTCGAGCCAGGCGTGCACCGCGGACTCACAGTGCCCGGCGCGGTACACGTGCACGGGCGGTCACTGCAAGCCCACCCTCCCCGCCGGCGCCCTCATCGACAACCCGGCCAGCAGCACCCAGCAGAACCTCGCGTTCGCCTCGGCGCGCGTGGTGGGGTGCAACGACGACCCGGTGTTCAACGCCACGCCGAACGTGGGCGACAACCCGATGCTCGCGTCAATCCCCACGCGCCGCTTCTACACGCCCTGCGGCAGCGCCGCGACGGTGGCCGTCGGCAGCCCGTACGCCGGCCACGCCGCGGTGGTCACCGGCGGCGTGGACTACGCGCGCGAGTACATCAACTGTCCGTACTACACGTCGTCCAACAACCAGCAGACCGGCGGCCTTGGCTTCGACCCGGACTTCTACTCGCAGTCGCCGAGCGGGACCGAGACCACCGCGAACGGCAAGCCCGCGTTCTTCGGCCGCGACCTCGTGTTCCACGACGCCAACTACGTCCCGGTGGTCGCCGGCGAGTGGAACTACGAGCGGACGAACCTGGATTTCCGGACCAACTTCGGCAACGGCTGGACCGACAATGCGGTCTTCCCGGTGCGCAAGGCGAACAACGACCCCGCCACGATCGCCGAGTTCTGCGCCACGCAGGGAACCGCGCCCCAGGGCCTGCGCACCCGCGCCGAGATCTGCCAGTCCTGCCTCGAGAAGAAGGGCTGGTACTACGACGGCGTCATCCTCGAGGACACCAACGGCGATCGGTTCCCGTCCGTCTGGTACACGGGGAACTACCTCAACTTCTTCCCGCCCAAGTTCCTGGTGGCGCGCAAGACCGTCAAGGACGTGATCGCGAAGCGCAGCCGGATCCGCATGGCGCTCGCGACCTTCGACTACCCGAGCGGCTGGACGCTGCAGAAGGACTTCAACCCGAGCTGCCAGATGGAGTTCAACACCAGCTCCAACTTCGACAGCAACCGGGCCGCGTTCGTGAGCGCGGTCAATGCGGTCACCACGTTCGCGGGCGGCACGCCGCTCGCCATGTCGCTGTTCGACGTGGGCCGGTACTACCACTCGCCGGGCCTCTCCTGGTTCGGGCCGAGCTGGGAGAGGAACACCTCGTCCTACGAGTCCTCGTCGAACGCCAACCAGTACTCGATCTGCTACCTGTGCCAGACCTCGTCGGTGGTCGTCCTCACCGACGGCGAGCCGTCGCCCGGGAGCGGGCTGACCCCGAACGACGGCGATCGGCTCCCGTCCGGCGCCACCACGCTCGCGGACACCACCAGCGGCAAGTACGCCGGGGCGACCACCACCGGCATCAAGGACATCACCTCGACCGACTGCCCGCAGTGCGCGAACTTCAGCGGCACGGCCGCCTGGAAGGACAGCCTCGCCAAGGTCGCCTGGTACATGCACAACATGGATCTCCGCGACAACGCCGAGAGCACCTGGGACTGCAAGAGAAACGGCGGGAAGCAGGTCCTCGACACGTACACGGTGGGCTTCGCCACCAGCCAGCTCCCGGACGCTCGGACCATCCTCCACGCCGCGGCGGAGGCGGGCGGAGGCAAGTTCGTCCCCGCCGAGAACCCGCAGACTCTCGCCGAGGGGCTGACCTACATCCTCGAGAAGATCAACGAGCGCGCGACGTCCTTCTCGGTCGCGACGGTGTCGACGCTGCAGACGACGTCCGGCCGCGCCGTGATCGTGCCGCGCTTCGAGCCGAAGAACGGGACCAGCCGCTGGCGCGGACACGTGCTGCGCTTCGACCTCTACAGCGAGTTCGTGAACGCCTGCGACGCGAAGGCCGATGGCACCGGGACCGGCGACCTGGACTGCGACGGTGCGTGCACGAGCGTGTTCCTCCAGGACAAGTCGACGACCGCGAACCAGAGCGGTGACTTCATCACCGAGGACGGCGCCGGCAACTTCGTGAAGTCCGACCCCGGAAGCACGCCCGTGTGCGGCCAAGCTCCGAAGTGCGCGAGCGTCACCGGGAAGAGCTGCTCGGTGGCGAGCAGCGCGCCGGCGAACCCGTGGTGGGACGCCGGCGCCCTGCTGGCCGGGACCGGCACCTCCCAGAAGTGGAAGTCGCGCCGCGTGTACACCGTGGTGGACGACACCGCCGACGGCAAGATCGACGCGAGCGATCGCGTGATCCGGCTCGAGGCAAACGACACCGTCGCGAGCGCGATCATGCCCTACCTGGGCCTGGGCGGCGGAACCGTGTGCAACGCGCTCGCGACCGAGTTCCAGAACGCCGGCGCGTCCACCTTCGCGGCGAGCGTGCAGGGATCGACCGTGGACGCCCGCATGGCATGCACCAAGGCCTTCATCCGCCTGGTGCTCGGCGCCGACCTGTTCAACTCGATGAAGCGCTCCTCCTACCCGCCGTCCTCCATGGACGACCTGTGGGACCGCGACTGGATGCTCGGCGACGTCTTCCACTCCTCGCCGGTCGTCGTCGATCCGCCGCTCCCGCGGGACGGCGTGATCTGCCCGAACGGCCTGTCGAACCAGTGCCTCCAGTCCCTGTGGGACACGCCGACCAAGAACGGCAAGGACGCGTACGACGGCTACTCCAAGAGCACGACATACAAGGACCGCACCAAGCTCGTGCTGGTCGGCGCCAATGACGGTCTCCTGCATGCGTTCCACGCGGGTGAATGGCATGGGAACCCGACGCCCGGCACCCACAACGCGACCGCGGACGACCCTTCCACCACCGCCGTCGACGAGTCGCTGCCCCCGTTCAACGGTTACTACGACCGCGGGACCGGCGAGGAGGTCTGGGCCTTCCTGCCCCCCGACATGCTCGCGAAGCTGCGCCTGCTCATCGAGCCCAAGCACCAGTTCTTCGTGGACGGCACCGCCATGGTCCGCGACGTGTGGGTCGACGGGACGCGCAACTCGGTGGGGACCGGGATCCGGAACGACATCAAGGAGGCGGGCGAGTACCACACGGTGGCGGTGGTCGGCGAGCGGCGCGGCGGCACGCATTACTTCGCGCTCGACGTCACCGACGCGACGACGAGCTCGGGCACGCCCGCGTTCCTCTGGATCTACCCTCAGCCGAACGACCCCGAGACGCTGGACTTCGCCGAGAGCTACGACGACTTCCTGCCGCGCGCCCCGCCCATCGGCCCGGTGCGGCTCGAGGCCGACACCGCCACCGGCGCGGCGACCAGCGACACGCCCAGGATGAGCGTGGGCACCGGCGAGGTCGCATACCACGAGCGCTGGGTCGTGTTCCTGAACGGCGGGTTCGATCCTCAGTACGTCCGCGGTCGCGGTGTCCACATGGTGGACGTGTGGACGGGTAGGGAGGTGTTCGACTTCTCGTATGACGCCACCCACGCGGTGAAGCAGCACCTCCGCTTCCCGGTCCCGGCGGTGGTGGGCATGGTCGGCTGGGGCGGCGGCGCCCGCCGCGCCTCCGGCGAGACCAACGACTACTTCTTCGACACGGCCACGTTCGGCGACGCCGGCGGCCAGCTCTGGGCGCTGCGCTTCCACCGCCCCGGCAAGATCGGGACGAGCGGCAAGGTGGAGAACTGGCACGGCGGGCGGATCTTCCAGATGGGGACGCAGAACCAGGACTGCCGCTTCTGCGGCGGCCAGCCGTTCTTCTACATGACGGCCAACATCCCCCTGCCCTCGAACGGCGCCTACCGCGTCTTCGCGGGCACCGGCGACCGGTACAACCTGCTCGACAAGGACGGCGGCACCTGCGGGCCGGACAACGTCCGGGCTTGCGTGCTGCGCGGCTGCAAGGTCGAGATGCCGCTGGAGGCGACGACCGCCGATCCCACGGGCGGCAACCTGTTCGAGAGCTACGGCCTCGGCGGGATCAAGCGAGGCCTCTCGCACTCGACCTGCGCCACGAGCACCAACGTCCTCACCGCGAGCGGCAGCGAGAACGCCGGTCCCGGCTGCGCGGCCGCCGGCGCCACCGTGGTGAGCGCCCGCGCCCAGATCAAGATCTGGTGCCCGCAGCCGAGCAGCACGACGGCGGCGCCGAGCACCGAGAAGAAGATGACCGCCAGCTGCACGTTCAACGCGGACGGCTACGACTGCCGGCCGGGGATCGAGACCCGTGGCGCCGAGGTCCCCCTCACCGGGCAGATCAGCCGGGGCAACTTCTTCTACTCCCTGCTCGTGTTCGACGAGACGGGCCCGCGCGCGCCGTTCGACAGCGCGACCTCGGCGGCGACGTACGACGGCGCGCGCCTGTGGCTGAACCAGACTGGCCTGGACGCTTCCTACGGTTTCTCGGGATCGGCGAGCCCGGGCCTGGTCACGATCTCCGCGACGGCGACGAACCCGAGCCCGCTCGCCGACGCGACCTCGCCGGGCTGGGCGATGTACTACAACCAGGGTCCGACCGTGGAAGCGGACGGCTACACGTACAACGTGTACTGGGCCGACGAGCGCACGTCCTCCGGCACCTCGACGCTCGGTGACATCTACTGGAACACGGTGCAGCGCGCCTCCGGCACGATCGACGCCACGTCTTGTGTACACGGCTCGGAGAAGCCCGTCTCCAAGTGCGGCACGACCGAGGCACGGCGCATCGCGACCAAGTACGGCGCGAACATCGAGACGGGCGGGCTGCCCTCGCGGTTCAAGGACGAGAGCGGCAACGTGGTCCGCTCGATGAAGGCAGCCCTGCTGGTCCCCACCCAGGCCGACCAGCCCACGGTGTTCGTCAACCAGGCCGGGCAGATCGCGGTGGGCCTCACCGCGGTGAACCCGGAGCGCGGCGCCACGAACGTAGGCATGACGGACCCGATCGATCCGACCATGGACTTCGGGTTCATGGAGGTGAGCGAGCCGCTGCACGCGTGCCGGCACGCGGCCACCTCCGATGCGGCCAGCTGCGAGTGATCGGACGGGATCGCCGGCTCAGCGGCCGGCGATCCCGAACTTGGCCAGCCGATACCGCAGCGAGCGGAAGCTGAGCGAGAGCACGCGCGCGGCCTCGGTCTTCACGCCGCCGGCGCGCTCCAGCGCCTGCTCCAGCAGGGCGCGCTCGATCGCGTCCAGGTGCGCCTGGAGGTCGATCCCGGCCTCGGGGAGCGCCGGCGGTGCGCTCGCCGCGGCCGGCGGTGCGGCGGCCCCGCGAAGCGCGTGCGGGAGGTCGCCCGGGACGATCCTGCCGCCATCGCAGAGCGTGAGCGCGCGCTCCACCACGTTCGCGAGCTCCCGCACGTTACCCGGGTAGTCGTGGGCGAGCAGCAGCCGCTCCGCCTCGGGGCTCAGCGCAGGCCGGGCCCGGCCCTGCTCCGCGGTGAAGCGGCCCAGGAAGTGCTCGACGAACAGCGGCAGGTCCTCGCGCCGCTCGCGCAAGGCGGGCATGCGGAGCTGGATGACGTTGAGGCGGTAGTACAGGTCCTCCCGGAACCGGCCCGCCCGGACCTCCTCGGCCAGGTCGCGGTTGGTGGCGGCCACGATGCGCGCGGAGAAGCCCAGGTCGGCGCTCCCACCCACCCGGCGAAGCTTCCGCTCCTGCAGGGCGCGCAGGAGCTTCACCTGAACCGGCGGCGGCAGCTCGCCGACCTCGTCCAGAAACAGCGTCCCGGCGCCGGCGACCTCGAACAGCCCGGCCTTCGCCTCGGTCGCACCGGTGAAGCTGCCCTTCTCGTGGCCGAACAGCTCGCTCTCGATCAGCCCCTCCGGGATGGCACCGCAGTTGATGGCGACGAAGGGTTGCCGGTGGCCGGCGCGCGCGTGGATGGCGCGCGCCACGACCTCCTTGCCAGTCCCGCTCTCGCCGCTGATGAGGACCGTGGTCCGAGTCCGGGCCAGCTTCTCCACCAGGGCGCGGACCTCCTCGATGGCGGGCGACCGGCCGATGAGCTCGGCGTCCTCCCCGTCGCCTCCGCGCCGGCCCACCGTGTGCCGCAGCACCCGGTTCTCGGCGACCAGCCCACGGTGCTCGAGCGCCTTCTCGATCACCAGCTTCAGCTCCTCCACCTTGAAGGGCTTCAGCACGTAGTCGTAGGCGCCGAGCTTCATCGCCTGGATGGCGTTCTCGGTGGTGGCGAACGCGGTGAGGATGATCACCTCGGTGCCCGGCGCCTCGCGCTTGACCGCCTCGAGCAGCTGGATCCCGCTGTCCGCGCCCAGGCGAAGGTCCGAGAGGACGAGGTCGAGGTCGCCGTCCGCGGCGCACGCGAGCGCGGCACCGAGGCTCGCCGCCGCGACTACCTCGTGGCCCTGCTTGCGCAGCAGGATCTCGAGGAACTCGCGCATCGACTGCTCGTCGTCCACCACCAGGATCTTCGCCATGGCTCCCGGATCCTACCCCGTCTCGGCCACGCGCGCGGGGCCGGGCAGGTGGACGGTGAAGCGCGCGCCCTCGCCTGGGGCCGAGCGCACCTCGACCCGACCGCCGTGTGCGTCCACGATCCGCTGCACCACCGCCAGCCCGAGGCCGGTCCCACGCTCCTTGGTGGTGTGGAACGGGAGGAAGATGCGCTCCCGCTCGGTCGCCGGGATCCCCGGCCCGTCGTCCTCGACCGCGAACCACGCCCCACCGTCCTCGCGGCCACACGCGACGGCGATGCTCCCGCCCCCCCCGCCCCCGAGCGCCTGGGCGGCGTTGCGGAGCAGGTTCCACACCACCTGGCGGATCTGGTCGGGATCGCAGGCGGCCGGCGCCGCGGCCAGGTCGCGCGTCAGGACCAGCCCGGCGGCGGTGGGGTCGTGCGCGAACACACGCAACGCGTCGTCGAGCAGGCCGGCCAGGTCCACGGCGCCAGGCCTGAGCGGCGAGGGACGCGCGAAGCGGAGGAACTCGGTGACGAGCTCGTCCAGGCGTGACGCCTCGCGGAGCACGATGTCGAGGAGCCGACGCTCGTCGCCACCGAGCGTCGCCTGCGCGCGGAGGAGCTCCACCGAGCCCGCCATGGACGCGAGCGGGTTGCGAAGCTCATGGGCCAAGCCGGCCGCGACCCGTCCCAGGTCGGCGAGCCGTTCGCTGCGCTGGAACGCCTGCTCCATGGCCCGCAGCCGCGTGAGGTCCTGGAAGATGGCGGCCGAGCCGATCGCTGCGCCGCCCCGCCCCATGAGCGGGAAGACCGTGTAGCCCAGGGTGAGCCGCTCGCCCCGGGCGTTCGACCACTCCACCTCGTCGCGTCCGGTGCCGGCCTGGAACGGCAGCACCTCGTGGATGGGCCGTCCGAGCGCGCGGGCCAGCTGGATCCCCGTCACCTGCTCGGCCGCAGCGTTCAGGAAGGTCACGCGCTCGGCGCGGTCCACCGTCACGAGCCCGCTGGTCAGCGACTGCACGATCGACTCGTGCAGCGCGGTGATGGCCTCGAGGTCCCCCTCGCGCTCCGCCAGGCGCTCGCCGGTGCTGCGGAGCAGCTCGGCGAGATACGACGCCAGCGCCGCGGTCACCACGAACGCGCCGCCGTGCGCGAAGACGGTCACCACCGGCGCCGAGCCGGGGCGCCAGGTGGCGGCGAGCATGACCAGGTATCCGAGGAGCGCCATCCCGGCCGCCGCGACGGCGCCGCGCCGATAGAGCAGGATGGCGCCGTTCACGACGGCCAGCGAGAACATGAAGACGAACACGCTCTCGACGCCGCCGGTGAGCGATCCCACCGCCGACGCGATCGCCACGTCCAGCGCGATCTGGGCGTAGGCCACCGCCACCAGCCCGGCGTTGCGGCGCAGCGCGACGGCGAACACCAGCGAGCCCGCGTACGTGGCGGCGACGACGCCGTACAGCGGCGCGAGGTACGCGCCCGCCTCCCCGCCGACCTGCCAGCCGACCAGCGCCGTGCCGCCGAGCAGCACGGTGACCGTCACCAGGCGGAAGAAGGTGAGCCAGACGAGCTTTCTGCGAAGCGCCGGCTCTGCCTCGGTTCCGCTCATCGTGCCCGCAGGGCTACTTGATCGTGCCCGCGATGTTGAAGATCGGCATGTACATCGCGATCATGAAGAACCCGACGGTGCCGCCCAGGAACACCATCATCAGCGGCTCGATCATGCTGGTGAGCGCGCCGACCGCGACGTCCACCTCGTCGTCGTAGAAGTCGGCGATCTTGTTGAGCATGGCGTCCATCGCGCCCGTCGCCTCGCCCACGCCGATCATCTGCACCACCATGGCCGGAAATACCTTCGTCTCGGCGAGCGGTCCAGCGATGTTCTTGCCCTCCGAGATCTTGGCGCGGACGTACATGATACCGCGCTCGATCGTCCGATTGCCCGCGGACTTTGCCACGATCTCGAGCGCGTCGAGGATGGGAACGCCCGACGACAGCATGGTGCCCAGCGTTCGCGTGAAGCGCGCCACCGCCACCTTGCGGATGAGCGGTCCGAACACCGGCATCTTGAGAACGAGGTCGTGCCAGATCTCCTGGCCGCGCCCCTTTCGCGTGGCGACCTTGAACGCGACGAACAGCACGACCGGCACGCCGACGAAGACGTACCAGTAGTTCCGGAAGCCGTGCGAGATGTCGATGAGGAACTGCGTGGGCGCCGGCATCGCTCCGCCGAAGTCCTTGAACATCTTCTCGAACGTCGGGACCACGAACGCGATCAGGACGGCCACCACGCCGACGGCGACGGTGAGCACGATGGCCGGGTACACCATCGCGCCCTTCACCCGCCGCTTCAGCTTCTCGTTCTTCTCGATGTACGCGCCGAGGCGCTGGAGGATGGTGTCGAGGATGCCGCCGATCTCGCCGGCGCGCACGAGCTGGACGAACAGCTCGTCGAAGACCTTCGGGTGCTCGCCGAGCGCGTCGGCGAAGGTCGAGCCGGACTCCACCTTGACCTTGACCGTCGAGAGGACCTTCCGGAACTCGGCGTTGTCCGCCTGGGTGGCGATGATGTCGAGGGCCTGCACCAGCGGCAGGCCGGCGTCGATCATCACGGAGAACTGGCGCGTGAAGACCAGCAGGTCCTTGGTGGTGACGCCGCTCATCCCCGGGATCTTGAGCTGGATCTCCTTGGGCTTGCGGCGCACCTTGGCCGGCTCGATGCCCATCTGCCGGAGGCGCGCCTCCACGGCGGCGGCGTCCTGCGCCTCCATCTCGCCGGAGCGCACCTCGCCCTGCCGGGTCTTGCCGGACCACCTCCACACCTTGGCCGGCGTGGCTGCCCGGGTCTTCACGTTCGCGGCTGCGGCCTGGGCCATGGTCTCCTCACGAGCGACGGCCCCCGCATCCTAGCGCGGGGGTGGGATCGGGTCGAATCCGGGGCTCCTACCGCGCCGCACCTTGCGGCGGGCCGCGCATCGCGGCGCCGCTCGCGATGATGTTCTTCAGCTCCTCCGCGTCGGAGGAGCGGCCGAGCGCCTCCTCCAGCGTGATGAGGCGCTTCGCGAACGCCATCGCGAGGCTCTGGTTGAAGGTCTGCATGCCGAACTTGGCCTGGCCGACCTGCATCTGCGAGTAGACCTGGTGCACCTTGTCCTCGCGAATGAGGTTCCGGATGGCGGGGTTCGGGACCATCACCTCGATGATGAGCACGCGGCCGGGGCCGCCGGCCTTGGGCAGCAGGTTCTGGGTGAGCACGCCCTCCAGCACGAAGGAGAGCTGCGCGCGGACCTGCGGCTGCTGGTAGGGCGGGAAGACGTCGAGGATGCGGTTGATGGTCTGGACCGCGCTGTTCGTGTGCAGCGTCGCGAAGGCCAGGTGGCCGGTCTCGGAGATCACCAGCGCCGCCTCGATGGTCTCGAGGTCGCGCATCTCGCCGACCAGCACCACGTCGGGATCCTGGCGGAGGATGTACTTGAGCGCCTTCTTGAACGAGGCGGTGTCCGCCCCGACCTCGCGCTGGTTCACCACGCAGTTCTTGTGCGGGTGCAGGTACTCGATCGGATCCTCGATCGTGATGATGTGCTCGTGCCGGTCGGTGTTGATCTTGTCGATGATCGACGCGAGCGTGGTGGACTTGCCCGAGCCGGTGGGGCCGGTGACGAGCACCAGGCCGCGCGGCTTCTTGGCCAGCTCGGCCACGATGGGCGGCAGGCCCAGCTCCTGGAACGTGAGGATCTTGAAGGGGATGGTGCGGAACGCGCCGGCCACCGCGCCGCGCTGCATGAAGACGTTGGCGCGGAAGCGGGAGAGCCCCTTCACGCCGAAGGAGAGGTCGAGCTCGCTCTCCTCCTCGAACTTGTGCTTCTGCGCGTCGGTGAGGATCGAGTAGCAGAGCTGCTTCGTCTCCACCGGCGAGAGCGGCGGCGTCTTGAGCGGCACCAGCTTGCCGTCGATGCGGAGCTGGGGCGGGGACCCGGTGGTGACGTGGAGGTCGGAGGCCCCCTTCTCGACCATCGCCTTCAGGAGCTGGTGCAGGTTCGCCAAGGGGGACCGCCTCCTAGAACTTGTCCGGCGCGGTGTTGCCGACCGCCTCGGCGAGGCTGGTCATGCCGGACTTCACCTTGTTGAGGGCGCTCATGCGCAGCGTGCGGAAGCCGAGGCGGATCGCCTCCTGCTTCAGCTCGGCGGCGGAGCAGCCCTGGATGACGAGCTCCTTCAGCCCGTCCCAGAGCGGCATGACCTCGTACACCGCCACGCGCCCCTTGTAGCCGCGGTCGTTGCAGGCCTTGCAGCCGCCCGGCTCGTACACCTGGAACGTGCCGATCTCCTCGGCGGGGAACCCGGCGTCGAGCAGCGCCTGCTCGTCCGGCGCCACCGGCTTGCGGCACTCCGGGCAGAGGCGGCGGCAGAGCCGCTGCGCTACGATCGCGTTCAGCGACGCGGTCACCAGGAACGGCTCGATGCCCATGTTGAGGAGGCGGGAGACGGTGCCGGGCGCGTCGTTGGTGTGCAGCGTCGAGAGCACGAGGTGTCCGGTGAGCGCGGCCTTCACGCCGATCTCGGCGGTCTCGAAGTCGCGGATCTCGCCGACCATGATGATGTCGGGGTCCTGCCGCAGGAAGCTGCGCAGCGCGGCCGCGAAGTTGAGGCCGATGTCCTCGTGCATCTGGACCTGGTTGATGCCGAAGAAGTTGAACTCCACCGGGTCCTCGGCGGTGGAGATGTTCCAGGCGACCTCGTTCAGCTTGGAGAGCGCCGAGTACAGCGTGGTCGTCTTGCCGGAGCCGGTCGGGCCGGTGACGAGCACCATGCCGTAGGGCCGGTCGATCGCCTCCATGAAGTCCTTGAGCTGCTGCTCCTCGAACCCGAGCTTGGTCATGTCGAGCTGCAGGTTCGACTTGTCGAGGAGGCGCATCACCACCTTCTCGCCGAACAGCGTCGGGCAGATGGAGACGCGGAAGTCCATCTCCTTGCCCTTGCCCAGCTTCAGCTTGATGCGCCCGTCCTGCGGCAGCCGGCGCTCGGAGATGTCGAGCTCCGACATGATCTTGAGGCGCGAGATGATGGCGTTCCGCAGCTTCATGGGCGGCTTCATCACCTCGTACAGCACGCCGTCGATGCGGAAGCGGACGCGGAAGTCCTTCTCGTAGGGCTCGACGTGGATGTCCGACGCGCCCTTCTTGATGGCGTCGAGCAGGATGAGGTTCACCAGCTTGACGACCGGCGCCTCCTCCGCGCTCTTCTCGAGGTCGACGACGTTCATGTCGTCGCCCTCGGCCTCGACGATCGCGACCTCCGAGTCGTCGAAGCCCTGCATCACCTCGTCGAGGTCGGGCCCCTTCTCCGCGTAGTACTTCTCGATCGCCTCCCGGATGGCCTGCTCCGAGGCGACCACCACCTCGACGTTGTAGCCGGTGAGGAACTTGACGTCGTCGATGGCGAAGATGTTGGACGGGTCGCTCATCGCCACGATGAGCGAGGAGCCGGCGCGGTTCACCGGGATGACCTGGTGCTTCTCCGCGGTCGCCTTGGGGACGAGCTTCAGCACCTCGTCGTCGATGTCGAAGTCCTTCAGCGAGATCGCCGGGACGCCGTACTGCTTCGAGAGGAAGCCGGTGAGGTCGCTCTCGGCGATCGCGCCCTGCTTCACCAGCAGCGAGCCGATGCGCCCTCCGGTCTTGCGCTGCTCGTCCTGGGCCTTCTGCAGCTGCTGCAGGGAGATGAGGTTCTCCCGCACCAGCAGTTCGCCGAGCCGTCCGGACATGTCGTCTTGGTCCTCGTTGCCTTCGCCGGAGCGCGGCGGGATCCGCGCGGGGAGCCCAGCGACCTTAACAGGCGCTTCCTGGGAGGGTCAAGGAACGGGCCAGGTCGAAGCCCGCGATTTGCAAGGAGAAAGCGCCGCCGTCCCTACATCGGCGCCGCCCGTTGCCGGGCGCGGCTCAGCCCGCGAGCACGCGGCGCGCCGCCTCGACGTCGCGCGCGATCTGCGCGCGCAGCGCCTCCACCGACGGGAAGCGCCGCTCGTCGCGCAGGCGGGCCAGGAAGGCGAGCCGGATGGGCGTGCCGTAGAGGTCCCGGCCGTCGAAGTCGAACAGGTGCGCCTCGGCGACCGGTGACGCCCCCGACTCCACGGTGGGTTTCACGCCCACGTTGCACACGCCGCCGTGGACCGAGGCGCCGGACAGGCCGGTCTCGCGGCGCACGCCGCCCAGCTCCGCGCGGACCACGTAGACGCCGTTCGCGGGGAGCAGGCCCGTGGTCGCCACGTTCGCGGTGGGAAACCCGAAGCCGCGCCCGCGCCCGGCCCCGCGCGCCACCTCGCCGTCGAGATCGTAGGGCCGCGTCAGCAGCTGCGCGGCGGCCTCCACGTTCCCCTCGCGCAGGAACTCGCGGACCTTGGTGGACGAGACCACCAGGCCGTCCACCGTGACCGGGTCCACCACGTGGAGCGAGATGCCGTGGCGCTCCAGCAGCGGACGGAGCGCGTCCACGCGGGCGCGGTCGCGGCCGGCGGTGAAGTCCCAGCCGACCACCACGTCGGCCACCTCGAGCCGGCCGGCCAGGTCGCGCGCCGCGAACTCGGCCGCGGGCGTGCCGGCGTAGCCGAGGTCGAACGGCTGGACCACCGCGGCGTCGAGCCCGAGGCCGGCGAGCAGCTCGAGCTTGCGCGGCAGCGGCGTGATCACGCGCGGGGCGAGCTGCGGCCGGAGCACGCGGACCGGGTGCGGCTCGAAGGTGAGCACGCCGGCGTTGCGGCCGCGCGAGGCGGCCCAGGCGCGCGCCACCTCGGCGAGCTTCTGGTGGCCGAGGTGGACGCCGTCGAAGTTCCCGATCGCGATCGCGCCGCCGCGGAGCACGCCGGCGGCGGCCGCCTGCTCGGGGGAGCGGAAGACCTGCACGCCGCCGTTCATAGGGCCGGGGCCCCGCGGCGTCAATCGCGCGGGCGTGCGGCCGTTCGCCCGCGCCGGCGCGCCGGGCCCCGGGCTACAGGAACCGGCGCCCGAAGGCGCTGGGGAGCAGCGCGCCCAGGGTGGTCTCGACGCGGGCGCCGCGCGCGCCGGCGAGCACCACCGGGAGGCCCGGCCCGCCGAACTCGGCGAGCGTCTGGAGGCAGGCGCCGCAGGGCGGCGTCGGGGGGCTCGTGCCGCTCGCCACCACCACCGCGTCCAGCCGCCGGGCCCCTGCGGCCACCGCGGCGGCGACCGCGGCGCGCTCGGCGCAGACGGTCAGGCCATAGCTCGCGTTCTCGACGTTGCACCCCGCGTGAACGGCCTCGCCGGCGCGCACCGCCGCCCCCACCTTGAAGCGCGAGTACGGGGCGTAGGCCCGCCCGCGCGCGGCGCGCGCGGCGCGGACGAGCTCGTCGTGGGGCCGGGACCGGGGCGCCACGCGCTCAGGCCTGCTGGAGGAAGCGCGCGATGGCGAGCTCCGCGTCGAGCGGGATCTCCACGAAGCGCAGGTGCGTGCCGAAGCGGCCGTCCTCGCGCGTGACCCCCAGCACCTCGGCGACCGCGCGGATCTCGTCGCCGTGGCCGGGCAGGATGAACCGCAGCTCGAACCGGCTGCCCTCGGGCGGGTGGAGGCCGTCGAAGTACACGCCGCCCAGCGCCAGGTTGCCCCGGCGCGGCTCGAAGGAGCCGCCCAGCGCGGCGTCGCGCACCAGCAGCTCCACCGGCACCCGGCCGCTGTCGCGTCGATCCGCCTCCGGCGTCACCGTCGGTCCACCTGCCGCGTTCGGCTCACGCATGCGCTTCACCTCGGGATCGCGAGGCTAGCAGCGCCCGGCGGCGCCATCAACGCCCGGCCCGTGCGAGGAACGCCGACACCAGCGCCCCCAGCCGGTCCCTGACGCGGTCCGCGGTCGCGGCCACCTCCGCGTGCGTCAGCGGCTTTCGCACCAGCCCGGCGGCGTGGTTCGTCACCACCGACAGCCCCGCCACCGGCACGCCCATGTGGCGCGCGGCGATCACCTCCGGGACGGTGGACATGCCCACCAGGTCCGCGCCGAGCGCGCGGAGCATGCGCACCTCGGCGGGCGTCTCGTACGAGGGCCCGAGCATGCAGGCGTACACCCCGCGGGCCAGCGGGAACCCGAGCTCCGCCGCGCTCGCGTCGAGCAGCGCGCCCAGCCGCTCGTCGTACGCCTCGGACAGGTCCGGGAACCGCGGCCCGAGCCGGTCCAGGTTCTCGCCGACCAGCGGGTTCTGGCCGGAGAGGTTCAGGTGATCCGTGATGCGCACCAGGTCGCCCGGGCCGAGCGCGGGGTTCACCCCGCCGGCCGCGTTGGTGACGAGCAGCGCGCGGACGCCGAGGCCGCACAGCACCCGGGCGCCGAAGGCGACGTCCTCCGGCGACCAGCCCTCGTACGCGTGCACCCGCCCCTGCATGGCGGCGATGGGCACCGGGCCGCCCTCCGCGTCCAGCTCCCCGAGCACCAGCCGCCCGGGGTGGCCCACCACCTTGGAGACCGGAAAGCCCGGGATGCGCTCGTACGGGATGATCACCGGGTGCTGCAGGCGCTCGGCGAACGCGGACAGGCCCGAGCCCAGGATGACGCCGGCGACGGGGGCGGCCTCGGCCTGGCCGCGCACCCAGGCGAGCGCGTAGGAGAGCCGGGTGGAGAGATCGGCGCGGCGGGTCATGCCATCCTCTCGAGGAACAGGGGCGCGGCCGGGGGTGCGGCCGGGCCGATCCGGTACGCGCCGGCGAGCCGGGCGGCGATGCGCTCGCGCGGCTCGCTCCGCGGGCCGTGGTGGACGACGCAGAGCGGCTCGCCGCGCTCGACGCGGTCACCGAGCTTCCGCTCGACGAGGATGCCCACCGCCGGATCGACCGGGTCCTCCACCCGGGCGCGCCCGGCGCCGAGCGCGACGGCGGCGAGCCCCACCGCCTCGGTGTCCACCGCCTGCACGAAGCCCGCGGCGGGCGCGGGGACCGGGTAGGTGCCGGCGGCGCGCGGCAGCCGCGAGGGGTCGCGGATGACGGCGACGTCGCCGCCCTGCGCCGCGACGATCTCCTCCAGCTTCGCGAGCCCGCTCCCGTCGGCGATGGCGCGCTCCACCGCCGCGCGCGCCGCGGCGAGCTCGGCCGCGACGCCGCCGGCGAGCAGCATCTCCGCGGTGAGCTCGACCGTGACCGCCCGCAGGTCCGCGGGCCCGCCGCCGCGCAGCAGCTCGACCACCTCCGCGACCTCCAGCGCGTTGCCCACCGCGCGGCCGAGCGGCTGGTCCATCGCGGTGAGCAGCGCGGTGACGCGCTTGCCCATCCCGCGCCCGATGGCCGCGAGCGTGCGCGCCAGCGCCCGCGCGTCCTCCGGCCGCTTCATGAACGCGCCCGAGCCGACCTTCACGTCCAGCACGAGCGCGTCGATCCCCTCGGCCAGCTTCTTCGACATGATCGAGGCGGCGATGAGCGGGATCGACTCCACCGTGGCGGTCACGTCGCGGAGCGCGTACAGCTTGCGGTCCGCCGGCGCGAGGCGCGCGGTCTGGCCGACGAGGCAGGCGCCCACCTCGCGCACCAGCGCGCGGAAGCGCTCCACCGGCAGGTCCACCCGGAACCCGGGGATCGCCTCCAGCTTGTCGAGCGTGCCGCCGGTGTGGCCCAGGCCGCGCCCGGAGATCATCGGCACCTTCACGCCGCAGGCGGCCGCGAGCGGCGCCAGCGCGAGCGAGACCTTGTCGCCCACGCCGCCGGTGGAGTGCTTGTCCACCTTGGCGCCCGGGACGTCGGAGAGGTCGAGCACGTCGCCGGAGCGGAGCATCGCCTCGGTGAGCGCGCGCACCTCGCCGTCGTCCATGCCGCGGAAGAACACCGCCATGCAGAACGCCGCCATCTGGTAGTCGGGCACCTCGCCGCGGGTGAACCCGTCCACCAGCGCCGCGATGGCGTCCGCGGGCAGGGGCCTGCCGTCGCGCTTCGCGTGGATGATCTCGTAGGCGCGCATCCCGGACTCTACTTTCTCGCCCGCTACGTGAACCCTGCGTCCATCGCGCGCAGCCATCGATGCTGGACTAGCATCCGCGGCTGACCCAGTAACGGTAGGAGATCCAGGCATGGCCGGCCGAGTCGTCCGGTTCGAACGCCAGCATCATCCCGCCAGCTGCTCGGATCACTCGCTCCACGGGCCGCCGCCGTAGACCGTACATCTCCATGATCGGCTCTGCGCGAATTCTGGCTATCACCCGCGCCACGGAACGCTCCAACGGGCGCCAAAGTGCACGCGGCAACCGCATTCGCGCTGGAATCTGGAACACCAGAAGCCCCCCCGGGCGGAGCACGCGCACAAGTTCGGCGAGGTAGGCGCGCGCCGCGGCCGGCGGCACGTGCTGAAGCACGATGTTGGAGTAAGCGAAGTCGAACGTACCGTCCGGGAACAGGCGAAGGTCCGGAACGGTGTTCTGGTGGTAAGCACAGCGATCGCCGAACGCGTTCAGGCGGCGCGCCTGCTCGACCATGCCGGACGCGATGTCCACTCCATCGCAGCGCTCGAAGTGAGCGCAGAGCGCCTGCGTGAGGCGACCCACCCCGCAGCCAAAATCGAGCGCACGCTCACGGCGGGCGGGGCGCCCGAGCTCGGCGGCGCGCGCCATCACGCGTTCTATCTCGACCCGCCCGCTCGCCAGGAACTCGTCCAGATCCCACCGCCCCCCCTTCCTTGCGGGGTCGGTCAAGATGGCCCAGAGGGGGTCGCTACGGGCCAGCGTCTCCCAGCTTCGCCTCACGTCCTCGAGCGCCATGGCGCCGGATTAGACCATGGAAATGGATCGCCTCCACGGAGACGAAGCGGGATTTCCCGTGACCTCCGCCGAAGTCCACGCCGGGGTTGGCGCGCCCCTCAGCGAGCCGTCGCCCTCGGGCTGCGGGCCACACCGCTCGCTGGTCTCGGTGCCCGTCGCGGCCGATCCATGGCCTCGGCGAACACGCGCAGGTACGCGCGAGCCGTCTTGCGCCAGTCGAATACCCGGGGGACCCGATCCGCCGCGAGAGCCGCCTGCGCCAGCGCGCCAGGCCGGTCGCCGAGGACGGACTCCAGCTCCCGCGCGAGCGCCGCGCTGTCCCTTGGATCGAACATGCGTGCCACCCCACCAAGCAGGTGATCCTGCTCGCGCAGGGGGGGAATTGCCGCGAGCAAGGTCGGGCATCCTGCGCGCATGGCTTCCAGCCCCGGCAGGCCAAAGCCTTCATAGAGAGAGGGGAGCACGAACGCGCTGGCGAGCCTGTACAAGCACTCGAGCTCGTCGTCCGAGACGAAGCCGAGGGCGTGATAGTCGCGCCCGTGAACGAACCCGAGTCGTCCGAGGGTGCTGCGGACCTGCTCGACGTATGGCCGGGCCCATCCTGATGCGGGCACACTGCTGCCCAGCTTCTCGGCGTTGGGCCCCACGAAGACGACGGGCACGGACGTTCCGTGGGAGCGCAGGGCGCTCATCGCTTCGATGAGCGCCAGCTGATTCTTGTGGGGAGCCACCCACCCTGCCATGAGCACGAACCGATCCGGCAGGTTGCGAGTCCGCCGAACCGCGTCCAGCGCTTCGGCCGACGGGGGACGCGCCACTGCGTCGACGCCCAGGCGGACGACCTCGGTTCGACCCGCATGCTCGGGGTAGTACTGACGAAGCTCGTCGCGAACGGATTCGCTCGTGAGCAGGAGGCGATCGGCCCGGGCGAGCCATGCCTTCATGTGGCGTTCGGTCACCCATCGCACCGGATCCGCCTTGCCGAGGAAGTGCTTGAAGTTGAAGTCCGCGGGAGTCGTGACCACGGGGATGGCGACGCGCGGTACGGCCATGCCGAGCGGCCAGGTGAAGTATGCCACGTCGAATCGTTCGCACACCTCCGCGATGCACGGGCCGGGATCGCCCGCCCGGGCCCGCCACACTCGCGGGCCGAGCCTCCGGAGCGCCAGAAAGGGAAGCCTCGCCGCAAGGCTCCTTCTCGGTGTCACGAGTGAGTTCAGCGTGCGACCCAGCCGCGTGCGCTCCCCGAGCCACTCGACATGCACGTTCGGAGCAACCAGCGCGCTTGGCCATTCGCACCGGAGCCCGGCGGAGTTGTGGCGAGCAAGCAGGAGCGTGATGTCCCACTCGCGTGCTTCCGGGAGCTCGATGAGAGCGCCGATGAGGCCGTGGAGCACCCTCTCGACGCCGCCGGCGCTCATGACGTGATCGACGATGAGCAGTCTTCGCATTCACCTTGCCTCATGAGACCAGCACCACGCGGCGGACGACATGACGGCTGCTCACGCCGACGACGATCCGGCCGCACGCGGCGGGGCGAGTCGAGCAAGAGGGAGCGTCGACATGGAGGCGCGCCAAGCGCCGCGACTTCGCGACGCCCCTACAGCTTACCACGAGGTCACTCGGGGCAACGCGCGCTTCGCAGCATCGCGCATCTGGTGCACGGTCATGCCCGCGACCTCGAACCACGTCGCGGGGACCCGCGTCAACGGAAGCGGGCCGGCCTCGAGGGCAGCCGCCAGCTGCTCCGGATCCTCGAAATCGATACGCAGCGCCTCCGGAACGCCGATCTCCTCGAAGACTTCGAGTCGGGACGTGACTACCGAGACCCCGAGGCGCGCCGCCTCGAGCACGGGCAGGCCGAATCCCTCGTGCATGCTCGGGAACACGACCGCTCGCGCGCCGACGTAGATCGCCTCGACGTGAGCGGGGGGAACAAAGCCGAGATGAACGACGTCGTCGGCGATCCCGAGCGCGCGCGCCAAGCGCGCGAGGGCCCGCCAGTGCGCCGTCTGCTGTCCGGTAAGGACCAAGCGCTCGCGCAGCCGCCCAGCCTTCCGCAAGGCCGCGTAGGATCGAAAGAGAGTCGCGTGCGCTTTGTGCGGCCAGGTTGCCGCCGGATAGTAGAGGTACGGCCCTGTTGCGCCGGCCCACGCCTGCGGCCGCTGGAGCGGCGCCGGCCGAGCCCCGTGCGGAACGACGGCTACGATGGCCGGATCCACCTGACACCTCTGCAGCAGCTCGCGGCGTGTGACGCCGGAGATGGCAATGATGCCTGCCGCGGACTTCAGGCTCCGTGCGTAGACGCGGGCCCGGAACGCTCTATCGAGCGGAGAGATCTGCTCGGGATGCGTGACGTGCAGCAGATCATGAACGGTGACGACAGCCCGCACGCCGGATCGCGCTGGAAAGATCGACTGCTGCGGAAAGAGAACCGCGTCCGCGTCGAGTCGCGCAAACGCTCGCTCGATTGCGCGCGCTCGCCAGGGAGTGAATGCCTCCGCCAACCGCGCGGATACCAGCGCTGCGTCGGTCTCCGCGACTTCAACCTGGTCCGTGCCTGGCGCATCGATCGACGCCAGCCCGGCGGCAGACCCGACAAGCGTCACCCGGTCATCACCGGCCGCTGCCGCGACGTGCCGCAGGAGCTCGCGCAAATACGTCTCGGTGCCCCCCACGCGCCCTGGCCTGAAGGACAGGAGGCTCACCGCGAATCGCATGACGGGTCACCGCCCAATGACGCGTACCAGGTTCTCACCAGATGATCGACTCGACCAGCTCGTCCACCATGTCCCCGAGCCGCTCGATGCCGTGCGACTTGGAGAGGAAGCCGTCGGCGCCGGCCTGCTCGGCGATGGGCTCGAGCTCCTCGTCGGTCTTCGAGCTGAACAGGATGATGGGGATCTTCTCGGTGTGGAAGTCCTGCTTCAGCACGCGCACGATGTCCTTGCCCGAGATGTCCGGCATCATGAGGTCGGTGAGGATCACCTCGGGCTGGAACCCGTCCAGCTGCGCCTGGAACTCCAGCAGGTTGGAGGCGGTCGCGACGCGGTAGCCGCGGTCCTCGAGCACGGCCTTCTCCATCTCGAGCGTGATCGCCGAGTCGTCGAGCAGGAGGATGCGCTTCTTCTCGGCCATGTCGGTTCGCCTCCCGCCGGGAGCTCCGGTCCGCCGCTACAGGGCGGCCAGCGCGTACTCGGCCGCGCGCGCGAACGCGCTGCCGTCCTCGGGGATGTCCGGATAGTACCCCAGGAACGCCTGCGCCCGTCCGTCGGGGCGGCGCCGGTAGGCCTCCAGGGCGTTGCGGTACGCCAGCCGGGCCCGCACCACGTCCCGCTGCGCCTCGCGGCAGCGGCCCAGGTAGTAGTGGCCGAGCGCGAGATCGGGGTCGAGGAACAGCGCGCGCGAGAGCTCCAGCGCGGCCCCCTCGGCGTCGCCGCCCGAGAGCAGGTGGATCCCGTAGAACAGGTGCGCCTCGGCGCTGAGCGGCTCGAGCGCGAGCGCGGCCTCGTAGCTGGCGCGGGCCCGGTCCGGCTGGCGCAGCACGCCGTACAGGTTCGCGAGCGTGAGGCGCGCGGCCAGGTCGTCGCCGCCCTTCTCCAGCAGCCGCTCCAGCAGCTCGCGCGCGGCGCCGAACCGGCCGTCCGCGAACAGCGCCACGGCGGCGTCCAGGTACTCCTGCGGCGCGAGGGGCAGCGGCTCGGGATCGGGCGCGGGCGCCGAGGGCCGCGCGGCGGGCGGCGGCGCGAACGCGAGGTGGCGCACCGGCGGCGGCGCCGCCGGCATCTGCACCAGGTGCGGGCGGGACGGCGGCGGCAGCGGGGCGGACGGGCCGGCGCGGGTCGGCGCCTCGGGGCGGCGGTACAGGAACGCGCCGGACACCTCGGTCAGCTCGAACCCGTCGAACAGGCGGAACAGCGACTCCGAGTAACCCAGGAACAGGTAGCCGCCGGGCGCCAGCGCCTCGTGGAACTGCGCCAGCACCGCCTGCGTGGTGGGCGTGTCGAAATAGATGATGACGTTGCGGCAGAACACGACGTCCCAGCCGCCCTCGGCCGGGCGCGGGAACGCGGACGACACCAGGTTGTGCGGACGGATGGCGCGCAGGTACCGGCGCAGGCCGGCGCGCACGTGGAACGCGTCGCCGTCCCGGTCGAAGTGCCGGCCGAGGAAGTGCGGGGGGATCTCGCGGACGCGCCGGGGCTCGTAGGCGCCGCGCGCCGCGAACGCGACCGCCTCGGGGTTCACGTCGGTGGCGAGGATCTCGACGTCGTCCGGGCTGGCCCCGGCCTCGGAGGCGGCCATCGCGATCGAGTACGGCTCCTCGCCCGTGGCGCAGCCGGCGGACCAGATGGCCACGCGCCGGCCGCCGGAGCGTGCGCGCTCGAGCAGGCCCGGCAGGATCGCGTCGAGCGCCCGGAACTGCCGCTCGTCGCGGAAGAAGCTGGTCTTGCCCACCGTGACGAGCGGCAGCAGGCGCCGCAGCTCCTCGTCGCCGGCGCCCGAGCGGAGCAGCGCGAGGTACGCGCCGGAGTCGGCCACCGCGGCGAGGGCCTCGAGGCGCGCCGCCACGGCGATGCGCAGCGCGGAGTGGCCCTCGCGGCGCACGTGGAGCCCGACGCGCTCCTTGAGCAGCGCGGCCAGGTCCAGCAGGTGCTCGGACGCGACGGGCTTCACCGCGCCAGCTCCCGGAGCGCGCGCGGGATCTCGTCCACCGGCAGCACCCGGTCCACCGCCCCGAGCTCCACCGCGGCGCGCGCCATCCCGAACACCGCGCTGGTGGCCTCGTCCTGCGCCAGCGTGGGACCGCCCGCGTCCTTGATGACGCGCAGCCCCTCGGCGCCGTCCCGGCCCATGCCGGTGAGCAGCACGCCGCAGCAGCGGCGCCCGTACTGCCGCGCCGCGGAGGTGAACAGCGGCGTCACCGAGGGGCGGAACGTGTCCACCGGCGGGGCGTCGGAGAGCCGCGCCACCCCGTCGCCCAGGACCAGGTGGCGCCCGGTCGGCGCGATGATCACCCGGCCGGCGCGCAGCGGCTCGCCGTCGCGCGCCTCGCGCACGTCGAGGCGCGACTCCTGCGCGAGCCAGCCGGCGAGGCCGGCGGTGAAGCCGTCGGCGATGTGCTGGACCACCGCGATGGGCGCGGCGAAGTCGGGCGGGAGGCCGCGGAGCACCGCCGCCAGAGCGCGGGGGCCGCCCAGCGAGGCGCCGATCACCACCACCTCGACGCGGGCGGCGCGGGCCGGCGCGGCGTCGCGGCGCTCCCGCAGGCCGCGCAGGTGGCGGATCACCTTCACGCCGGCGAGCAGCCGCAGCCGCGAGCGGATGAGCCGGCCGTACTCGCCCAGGTCGGCGCTCGCCGACGGCTTCTCCAGGATGTCGAGCGCGCCCAGCGAGAGGGCGCGGAAGCCCGCCGCCTCGGTGGGGTTCGCGGTGAGCACCAGGATGGGCGTGGGCGTCTCCGCCATGATCCGCGCGATGCCCGAGTAGCCGTCGGCGTCGGGCATGTGCAGGTCCATGGTGACGACGTCGGGCCGCAGCGCGCGGGTCATGGCCGCCGCCGCGTCGCCGTCGGCCGCGACCGCCGCCACCTCGAAGCCCGGCTCGGCCGCGACGACGCGCGCGAGCAGCTCGCGGAACAGCTCCGAGTCGTCGGCGACCAGCACGCGGATGGGCCGGTCCACCGCGGCCAGGCTCACGTGGGGACCCCGCACAGCCGCTCGAGCGTGACCGCGAGGCTCTCCGCGTCGAGCTCGCCCTTCACCAGGTACGCGTCGGCGCCGGCGTCCACGCCCCGCCGCCGCTCCTCGGGCGCGGAGAGCGAGGACATGATCACGATGGGCAGCTTCACGAAGCGCGGCGTCGCCTTCACCCGGCGGGTGAGGTCGATGCCGTCGAGCACCGGCATCTGCACGTCGGTGACGAGCAGGTGGTACTGGCCGTTCTGCAGCCGCGCCCAGCCGTCCTCGCCGTCCACCGCCTCGTCCACCTCGTGGCCGAGCGAGCGGAGCAGCGCGGCCTCGGCCTCGCGCGCGATGGCGCTGTCGTCCACCAGCAGGATCCGGAGCCGGCGGCGGTCGCGCCCGCGGGTCATGGCGGGCGAGGCGAGCCGGCGCGCGGCGTTCACCAGGTCCGGGGTGGAGAGCAGCACCGCCACGCGCCCGTCCTCCAGCGCCGCGGCGCCGGTGACGAAGCGCATGCCCTTCAGGAACGCGCCCGGGGCCTTCACCGCCACCTCGCGCTCGCCGTGCAGGCCGTCCACCACCACCGCCGCGCCCTCGGAGCCGTGGCTCACGTACACGACCATGGGGCGCTGCGCGCGCGGGCCGCCGTTCAGCGAGAGCAGCGGCCCGAGCGCCACCACCGGCATGAGCCGGTTGCGGTAGCGCACCGCGCGGATGCCGGCCACCTCGGTGGTGTCCCTGGGGTCGAGCCGGCCCACGCTGTCCACGTCCACCGCCGGGACGCCGTAGACGTCGTCGTCGATGCGGACCAGCAGGACCTTCATGAGCGACAGCGACTGCGGCATGCGCAGCGTGAAGCGCGTGCCCTTGCCCGGGCTCGACTCCACCGTCACCGACCCGCCCAGCGCGGTCACGCGCTTGCGGACCACGTCGAGCCCCACCCCGCGGCCGCTGGTCTCGCCGGCCTGCTCGCGGGTGGAGAACCCGGGGGTGAAGATGAGGTCCAGGGCGGCGCGCGAGGAGAGGCTCGCCGCCTGCTGCTCGCCGATGAGCCCCTTGCGCAGCGCCGCGGCGCGCACCGTGGCCGGGGTGATGCCGCGCCCGTCGTCGTCCACCGTCACCGCGAGCAGGTCGCCGTCGGTCCGTGCCGAGATGGTGATGCGCCCCACCCGCGGCTTCCCGGCGCGCTCGCGCTCGTCGGGCGCCTCGACGCCGTGGTCCACCGAGTTGCGCACCAGGTGGACGAGCGGGTCGTTCAGCGAGAGCAGGATGGACTTGTCCACCCCGGTCTCGGCGCCGCGCACCACGCACTCGACCTCCTTGGCCTGCTCGTGCGCCATGTCGCGCACCGCCCGCGGGAAGCCGGCCAGCACGCCGGAGAGCGGGATGAGGCGGGCCTCGCCGATGCGCTCGGAGAGCTGGCCCAGCTGCGCGTGCGCGCTGGAGGCGGCCTCCGAGTGGACGCGCGCGAAGCGGAAGGTGTCGGAGCGGAGCAGGTGGACGTCGCCCTCGATCTGCTCGACGAGCTTCGCGGTGCGCGGGTCGCGCACGCGCTCGGCGAGCGCGACGACGCGGTCGGAGATGCGCGCCCAGCGGGCGAACAGGCCGACCAGGTCCCTGGAGCGGCGCATCGCGCGCGCGCCCTCGACCATCACGTCGCCGGCGAGCGCGGCGATCTCGTCGAGGCGATCCACGTCCACGCGGATGGACGCGGCCGGCTTGTCCCCGCGCAGCTCGGCGCGCGGCGCCTCCTCGACGTGGGGGACGCCGGCCCGGCGGCGGGGCGGGCTCGGCGGGCTCGGCCGGCGGCGCGGACGCGGGCGCCGGGGCCGGAGCCGGCGCGGCGGGTGCGGCGGCGGCCGCGGCG
>NZ_BAZG01000022.1 GCF_000964525.1 Anaeromyxobacter sp. PSR-1 | reverse complement strand
CGGCGTCGAGGCCGAGTCCGCCACGGCGACCGGCGCGCCGCTGTCCACGGCCGTCACCGTGATGCTCACCGTCGCGCTGGCGGTCTGCCCGTCGCCGTCGGTCACCTGGTACGTGAAG
This sequence comes from Anaeromyxobacter sp. PSR-1, assembly GCF_000964525.1. Lineage (GTDB taxonomy): Bacteria > Myxococcota > Myxococcia > Myxococcales > Anaeromyxobacteraceae > Anaeromyxobacter. Next base: position 40,221 of record NZ_BAZG01000022.1, on the reverse strand, counting down.
GCGTCCGCCCCGTTGAACGCCGGGGCCGGCGTATAGGTGATGGTGTGGTCGGCGTTCACGACCGCCGTGCCGCCGGCCGGCCCGGCGGTCACCGCGAGCGCGGAGACGCCGTCCACCACCGTGTCGTTCGCGAGGACGCCGATGACGACCACGCCGCCCTCCGCGACCGTCACCGCCTCGCCCGCGGCCGTGGGCGGCCCGTCGTCGACCGGGGTCACCGTGACCGAGACGGTCGCGGTCGCGACCTGCCCGTCGTAGTCGCTCACCTGGTAGCTGAACGCGTCCGCGCCGAACGCGTTGGCGGACGGTGTGTACGTGATCGTCCCGTCGGCGTTCACCGCGGCGGTGCCCTTCCCCGGCGCGGTCGCGATGGTGACCGTGGCGGGCGGATCCTGCACCGTGTCGTTGGCGAGCACGTTCACCGTGGCCGCGGCGTCCTCGAGCGTCGTGACCGCGTCGTCCACCGCCACCGGCGAGCCGCTGTCCACCGCGGTCACCGCGACGCTCACCGTCGCCGAGCCGGTCTGGCCGTCCGAGTCGGTCACCTGGTAGGTGAACGCGTCCGGGCCGAAGTAGCCCGGCGACGGGATGTAGGTGACCGTCCGGTCGGGGTTCAGGACGGCCGCTCCGTTCGCAGGGCCCGTGAGGATGGCCAGGCCCGCCACGCCATCCGCGACCGTGTCGTTCGCGAGCACGTTCACCACCACGAACGAGCCCTCGGACACCGTGGCGGCGTCGTCCACCGCCACGGGCACGCGCATCGCGGCGGTGGTCAGGTCCCAGCTCAGCTGCACCACCCCGGCCGTGGCGCAGTCCAGCGTGTACTGGCCCTGCAGGTGGTCCTGCGAGATCACCGACCCGGCGGCGAGCGTCCGCTTGCAGGTCGGGTGGTAGATGCCGAGCGTGTCGAACTGGAGCGACAGCAGCTCGTCGTAGGCGGGGCCGCCGGCGTAGCTGCACGAGAGCGGCCACCGCGCGGTGATGCCGAACCGGAACGCGGGCGAGGCCATCACCTCGGCGATGGTCGCCTCGAGCTCGAACGCCGTGTCCGCCGCGGTGCAGGCGACGTCGGGCGCGGTCACGGTCGCGGAGTCGAGCGCGAGCGTCCCCCACTGCAGGAAGTAGGCGCCGCCCGGGTCCTCGGCCGCGTAGTTCAGCGCGAGGCTCCCGGTCGCGGTGTAGGTCTTGCTCAGGGTCGAGTCCACCGTGACGGTGCCGTCGAGATCGCGGGCGGAGCTCCCCACCAGGCTCCAGTCGCTGAAGTGCAGCGAGGCGACCGTCAACGTCTCGGCGGCGAGGTCGCGGGCGATGTCGCGGTCGCGGTACCGCAGCCAGAAGCCCTGGCGCTCCTGGTACGCGACGGCGATGCCGTCGAGCGGCGTGCCCGCCGGCCCCGCCACGAACGTCAGCTGCACCGGTGCGGCGAAGATCGTCCCCTCCGGGCCGAGGCGGTAGGCCTTGGTCGGATCGATCGCGCCGGGGGCCGTGTTCGTGATCTCGTCCACGGTGAAGGCCACCGGCGAAGCCACGGCACCGGCGGGGACCGTGACCGTGAGCAGGCCGTCCGGCGAGACGAGGGTCCCGCCCTGCCCGCCGATCGTCGCCGCCGAGGAAAGGCCGAGCACCCGACCCTTCGGCGATGGCTGCGGGTAGCCCTTCCCGGACGAGCTCGATCCGCCGCCGGCGCCGCAGGCCGCGAGCAGCGCGAGGACCGCGGCGCCCGCCAGCGGCCCGCCCGCGCGCCGAAGCCACGTCCCCGCTCGTCCTGCCTGCGCGCTCATGCGGTCCTCACCGTCACTTCGCGTGACACTTGTTGCACAGGCTGGTCTGGAAGGTGGCGAACGCGGTCGGCTCGCGGTCGTACATCGCGCCGCGCGTCTCGGCCCGGGTGCGCCCCTGGGCCACCGCCGCCCGCCCGGCCTCCCCGATGGCGTCGATCCCCGGCCACTGCCCGCTCGCCACCACGTACTCGCTCTTCACGTTCCAGCGCAGCGATCCGTCCCAGCCCGAGGCGTGCGCGCGATGGCAGGAGAGGCACATCACGTTCTCCTGGCCGCGCACCGGCCCGGTGCGCACCATCCCGTCGCTGGACGTGCTCGCGGCGAGCGTCGCCCGATCCGCGGTGCCCTCCTCGTACGGCACCAGCGACGTGTAGGCGAGCGCGTAGCTCCCGCCGAGGTCACCGGTCTTCACGTAGGCGTTGTACACGTTGGCGAGCATCCCGAGCTTGGCGGAGCTGCCGGAGGGGTGCATGAACTCCCCCGGGCGCGTCGGGTTCGCCGGGGTGTGGATCGCGCCGTGGCAGTTGCCGCACCACTCGGACATCCCGCTCCCGTACGCCACCCGGACGTCGGCGACCCGCTCGCCCTGGTTGTAGGTGCTGGGCGCGAGCGCGACCGGCGGATCCGCCGAGAACGCGTTGACGCCCGCGAGCGTCCGCGGCTGGTAGCCCACGCCGGCCAGCATGCGATAGGTGCCGATCGCGGTGGTCTGGGTTGGCGCCACGTACGCGGTGCGGTCGCCGTACGAACCGGACGCGACGACGGGCGCGCCGCCGGTGGCCACGACCCCGCCATCGCGCACGCGGTACTTCCCGTGCGGATCGTGGCAGCTGATGCACGAGAGCTGGTTCGAGGGATAGCTGCCGCCGGGCGCGGTCGGGTGCCTGGGATCCGCGAAGCGGCCGTAGTCGGCGGCCACGATGTTGTGGCCGTGGGCGTCGCCCGGGCTCGTCTCGAGCCCCGCCGTGCCGGCCCAGGACCACGACTTCGCCAGCCACGCGAAGTCGCCGCCCGGCGTCATGTTGAGCGGCGCGGCGCCGGGCTGGACCGAGAGCGAGTAGACGGAGTGCGGCGCGGAGGCCACGCCCGCGTGGCAGAGGAGGCAGGTGGAGCTCGCGTCCGCCCCCTGGACCAGGGCCGAACCGGAGGCCTTCGTCGTGCTGCCGTGCATCGTGTGGCAGCCTTCGCAGCGGGCGGCGCCGCCGGAATGGAACGCCACGGCCGGCGCTGCCGCGAGCAGCGCGACCGCCGCGGCCGCGAGTCGACGAACCCCTGGCACTCGCTTCGACGCTGACACGATCCCTCTGCCGCCGTCTTGCGGCTTGCTGTCCATCCAGTCTTCGCCTGCGTCCCGCGACCGGGTTACGTCGCGGCGTTCCGCACCCTGCGAGGCCACGCTCAGCGCCCATGTACCAGGAACGCGCTGACGCCCCGGTTTCCTCCCTGCGATACGAAGAGCACGCCGTTGCCGACCGCCATCTCGCTGGGGATGACCAGCCCCGCCGCGCCGCCGGCGGACTCGCCGACGAACTTGAGATCCGGCCCGAACACCATCACGACGCGCCGGAGCTGGTCCGCCACGAAGAGGTATCCCTCCTCGTCGCCCACGATCGGCCCCACCACGTTGAAGAGCCCGGGGCGGCTGCCGCGCTGCCCGAAGACGCGCAGCGTCCCGTCGGGCGCGACGACGTATGCGTGGAACAGGGTGGGGATGGTGAACAGGACGTTGCCGCGCGGGTCCACGCTGAAGCCGTGCAGCTCGTTGCCGTCCGCCGAGGCGCCCTCCAGCGCCAGCTTGGCGAGGTCGACCGCGCGGACCGTCGTGCCCCGGAGATCCGTCACCAGCAGCTTGAGCTTCACGGTGTCGGCGAGGTAGACGAGCCCGTCCCTGTACGCCAGCCTGGTCGGCGTGAACGCGCCGAGGCTCGCCGGCGCCGAGAACTGCAGCTCGCCCGTCTGTGTGCCCCGGAAGTCGGCCCGCAGCACCCGGGGCCCGTCTCGCTCGGAGAGCAGCAGCAGATCGCCGTTCTCGATCACCGCGACGCCGCGCACCCAGCCGAGCTGGCCCTCGTCGCCGAAGCGGTACACCTCGACCCCGGTCCGGTTGAAGACGCGCACCCCCTCGCCCGGCGGGATGACGTAGAGCTCGCGGCGGTCGGCGTCGTAGGCGAGCGTCGCCCAGCTCATCGCGATGGGACCGTCCAGCGCCGCCACGTCGTAGAGGTACGCCAGCGAGACGGGGCGCCGCGCGTCGCCCTCGCCGGGCGCGGGCTCCGCCGACCGGGCCGCACGAGGGAGCGCCTGCGCGATCGCGAGTGCGGCGACGAGGGTGATCGGGATGCGAGCCACTCGCCTCCTCACCGGCCGGTGTCGAACACCTGGATGCGGTCGTTGCCGCGATCCGCCACGAACACGGCGCCGTCCGGCTCGAAGCAGATCTGGGCGGGGTAGTAGACCAGGCCGGGGCTCCAGCCGAGCGCGAGCTGCCGCCCCTGGAACGAGCCGTCGGAGCCGAGGATCGCGATCCCGCCGCCGTGCTGGTCCACGACGTACAGCTTGCCCTGGTGGAACGCCAGGTAGGTCGGGAAGCTCATCACGTCCTTGCGCGACTCGGTGAGGCGCTTGAACGCGGTGGCGCCCTTGTCCGCGGTCCAGATGCCGGCGCCCACCGCGTCCACGGCGTAGAGCGTGCCGCCCCCGTCCACCGCCACGTCGGTGAACTGCGCCCCCTCGCGCGGCAGCTCGACCTGCCGGATCACCTTGCCGGCGGGGTCGGTGACGAGCACCCGCGGCCCGAGGACGTCGAGCACGTAGAGGTTGCCCGCGCCGTCCACCTTGAAGGCGCCGGGGAGCGTGCCGGCCGGCGCGCCCTGCAGGTCGACGTTGCCGAGGAAGGCGCCCTTCGCGTCGAGCCGCACGATCTTGCGCAGCTTCTCGTCCAGCACCAGCACCTCGCCCTTGGGATCCAGCTGCACCCGGTACGGGTACGGCACCTGTGCGAGCTTCACCTGGGTGCCGCCGCTGAGGCTTCCGTCACGGTACGTGTACAGCAGCAGCCGGGCGTTGCCGGTGTCGGCGACCACGACGGCGCCGCCCGCCCCGCAGGCCACGCCCTCGGGCCGCCTCAGCTGGCCTTCCTTCGGATCCGAGTAGACGGTGGTCTGGTGGCGGAAGGCCTGGGCGGCGCCCACGGCCGGCCCGAACACCATCGCCAGGCCCAGCACCGACTGGAACACGATCGCTCTCGACACGGGCGTCACCTCTTGAACGACTCGTGGCACTTCGTGCACAGGTCGGTGGTCGTCGGGAACGGCAGCATCTGCGCGTACTCGGTCCCGTGGGCTCGGTGGCAGCTCAGGCAGTCCACGTTCCGGTTCGGGTTGCGCGGATCCTTCACCTTCTCGCCGATCGGGTGGGACGAGTGGCGCTGCCAGTCGTGGCACTTGCCGCACATCTCGATCCGGTTCGCCCCGGTGAGCATGAGCGGCGTGTCGGACGAGTGCGGATCGTGGCAGGCCCCGCACTCCCCGGCGCCGACCGGCTCGTGCTTCGCCGGCGAGAGCTTCTGCCGCTTGATGGTGTCCGCGTGGCACTCGCCGCAGACCACCGTCAGGTTCGCCCGCGGCAGGCCCGCCTGCTTCGACGCGTGCGGACCGTGGCAGGTCAGGCAGGCGTCGCCCTCCAGGACCGGCCGGTGCACCCGCGCCTTGGCGGTGAACTCGCCGATCTTCGGCGCGTGGCACAGCTTGCACAGCTCGACGCCCGCCTGCTTCGGCTTGAAGCGGTTGGGGGAGCCGGGCGGCTCGTGGCACTGCGCGCACTGCCCGCGCGCGACCGGCGGGTGGACGTGGTCGTAGAGCATGCCCGGCTTGTTCGAGCCGTGCGGGTCGTGGCAGGTCGTGCAGCGCGCCTTCCCGACCGGGTAGTTCATGTGCTTCTTCAGGAAGATGGCGCCGTCGGGGCGGTGGCACCCGACGCAGAGATCCGGCGCGTCCTTCTTGAGCAGGCTCGGCGCAGCCGTGGAGCCGTGGACCTCGTGGCAGGTCGCGCAGTCGTTCTCGACCGGCTTGTGCTTCACCTTCGCCGCCGCGATGCCGTCCACCAGCTTCTTGTGGCAGCCGGCGCAGAGCTCCGCGCCGCCCTTCAGCAGGTTGTTCTTGAAGTTCGAGGCGTGCGCCGCGTGGCAGCTCGCACACTTGCCTTCGCTGACCGGGGCGTGGAGGCTCTTCGCCGAGGCGGGGACCATCGCGCCGTGGCACCGGGCGCAGATCTGGCCGCCGGTGTCCGCGAGCAGCTTGCCGTGGTCCGAGGCGTGCGGGTTGTGGCAGCCGACGCAATCGCGCGTCCGGACGGGCGTGTGCACCGACTTCTGCGCGAGCTTCTGCTCGAAGTCCGCGTGGCAGTCGAGGCAGAGCTTGCCCTCGGCGCCCGCCTTCAGGCGGTACGGGTTGCCCTGCTTCGGCGCGGCCGCGGTGGGCTGGGCCTTCGCCGGCGGTGCCTTGGTCGCGGCCACCGCGGGGCCGGCCGCAGCCATCAGCGTGAGGAGGAGAGCGATTCGCGAGCGCATGGGTCCTCTCACTTCGCGGCCACCGGCAGGTGGCAGCTGTCGCACTGGCGCGCGGCGAAGGGCGGGTGGACCGCCGTCTTGAGGAACTTCGGGTCCTTGGACGAGTGCGGGTCGTGGCACGCCACGCAGTGCATCACCTTCGGGTCGATGCCCGCATGGCGGGTCGAGAACTGCGACGCCTTCACGTCGTGGCACTGCTCGCAGAGCGCCCCCACCGGCTCGCTGGTGAGCTTGGGCTGCGCCGACTGGTGCGGCGAGTGGCAGGACAGGCAGTCGTCGGCGGGCGCGTGCCGGGTCTCCCCGGCCATCTTCTCCTTCTGCTTGGTGTGGCAGGAGAAGCAGAGGTCCGGGCCGGCCGCGTTGAGCAGGCCCTTCAGCTTGGCGCCGTGCGGGTTGTGGCACTTGGTGCACTCACCCGACGCGAACGCCGCGTGGACGCTCTTCGCCGACTCGGAGTTCGCGGCCACCTTGGCGTGGCAGGAGAGGCACAGCGCCTTCTGGTCCTTCACGATCATCCCGCCGGCGTTCGAGCCGTGCGGATCGTGGCAGGTCAGGCAGGCCCCCTCGGCGAACGGCTTGTGGACGACGCCGGCGGAGGCGAGCTTCATGAGCTCGCCGTGGCACCCCTGGCACATCTTCGCGCCGTCGGTCTTCAGCAGCTTGGGCCGGTCGGCCGAGTGGCCGGCGTGGCAGGCGCTGCACTTGCCCTCGAGCACGGGCTTGTGCGTGTGCGCCTTCACGAACCGCGTCTCGGCGTCGGCGTGGCACCCGAAGCACAGCTTGTCCTGGCGCGACCCGGTCATGCCCGGGAAGTCCGAACCGTGCGGATCGTGGCAGGTGGCGCACTCGCCGTCCGCGAACGGGACGTGGACGACCTTGCGCTTGGTCTGCTCGGCGACCTTGGGGTGGCAGGCGGCGCAGCTCTTCGAGACCTCCGCCGCGAGGAGCCCCTTCACCGGCGCCGCGTGCGGCTGGTGGCAGCCGAGGCAGGCCTTGGGCCCGGACATGGGCTTGTGCGCGACCAGCTTCCTCGCGTCCTTGCCCGCGTGGCAGCCGGTGCAGAGCGCGGCGCCTGCGGCCCGGGTCATGGCGGGGTTGTTCGAGGCGTGCGGGTCGTGGCAGGCGACGCACTCCTCCTTGCGCACGGGCGCGTGGACCACCTTCTGGCCCTTGGTCACGTCCTTCGCGTCATGGCAGTTGGCGCACAGCTTGCCCCCCGCCTCCTGCACCGCGAACGGCTTCGGGCTGCTCGGAGCGGCGTGGCACTGGTCGCAGCCGCCGGACAGCGCCGAGTGGACCGAGGCCTTCATCAGCTTCGGCTGGTCGGAGGAGTGCGGCTCGTGGCAGGCGCTGCAGCGCTTCCCGGCGACCGGGTACCCCCCTGTGTGCCTTGGCGAACCCGCCCGACGTCGGCGCGTGGCACTTCACGCAGAGCTGCCCCTCCTCGGCCTTGAGGAGCGACTTCTGCGCCGAAGCGTGCGTCGCGTGGCAGGCGCCGCAGCCCTCCTTGGCGAGCACCGGGTGCACGTTCTTCCGCTCGAACGCCTTGCGGTCGTGGCACTCCCAGCAGGCGGCGCTCCCCTCCGCCTTCAGCATGTGCGGCGCGTTCGAGCCGTGGACGGCGTGACACTGCGTGCACGACCCGGTCCTCAGGACCGCGTGCACGTTCGGCTGGTCCATGCCGATGGACGCCGGCTTGTGGCACGAGTAGCAGAGCTTGTTGCCGCTCTCCTTGAGCAGGAGCTTCGGGACGATGCCGTGGCGCTGGTGGCAGGCCTCGCACTCGCCCTTCTTCACCGCCTCGTGGGTGAAGCGGAAGGCGGAGAACTTCTTCGCCTCCTCGGTGTGACAGTCGAGGCACTCCTTCCGCTTGAACTTGCGATCGGCGGCGCCCGCCCCCGCGGGCGCCGCGAGCACGCCGGCGGTGAACGCCGCCAGCGCGAGGATCCGCCAGAGTCTCATCGTGCGCGTCACGGCCATTCCCTCGCTGGAGGACCCAGCCTCAGTTGCCGATGCGGGTGATGAACGTCTCGATCTCGTGCGCGGCGCGCAGCTTCGCGGCCCAGTCGGTCACCGCGCGGTTCAGCGCCTGCCCGAACAGCTTCTTCTGGATGTCCTTCTTGGCCTCCTCGTACGGCTGGACCTGCGGGTCGGTGCGCGACACCACCAGCACCACGTAGCCCTGCCCCCTGGGCCCCTGGTGCATGCGGTAGTCGCCGACCTGCGCCGACGCGAGCGCCCCTGCGAGATCCTCCGGGAGCCCCTTGGCGGAGAGGAGCTGGCCCTCGAAGTCGAGCGCGCGCTGACCGGGGGTGAGCTGCCCCTCGGCGTTCGCCTTGAGCCACTTGAAGTCGGTGCCGCGGGCGAGCCGCTCGGCGGCGCGCTGCGCGCCCTTCATGTCGGGGAACGCCAGCTGGTCCAGGCGATACAGGGGCGCGGCGGTGAACTCGTCGCGGTGGCCGTCGTAGTACGCCCGCAGGTCCTCGTCCTTGAGGGAGACGTCCGGCACCAGCACGCGCTGGACGAACGTGCCGAACACGAGCGAGTTCTCCTGGTCCGCGACGGCCCGCAGGTACTCCTCGGACTGGTCGAGCTTCCGGACCCGCGCCTCCTTCGTGAACACCCGCTTGTAGATGAGCCCGTCGAGCCGGGGCCGCTTGAGCTTGTCGACCCGCTTCTCCTGCTGCGGCTTCTCCACGCCGTGGAAGAACTTCTCGCCGACCGCGTTGGCGAGATCGCCCACGGTGATGGGCGCCTCGCCGGCGATGCGGGCGATGGGCCGCTTGTCCTTGACGAGCACGGCGAACCCCGGCTTCGGCGCGTCGAAGTCGATCTTCCGGAGCAGGGCCTCGTCGATCTTCACGTACTTGCGGTCGAGCTCCTTCCGGAACGCGATGAGGAGCTGCCCGCCCTGCCGATCGATCGACGCCGCCTCGGCCTCGGCCCGCTTCGCCGGATCGTCCGGGTAGACGAGATCCTCCACGTAGAGGACGGCGGACCCGTTCTGCAGCTTCAGCGGCGCAGTGACCTGGCCCTTCTGCAGCGGCTGGAGCGCGGCCACGACGGCGGGCAATGCCTGGTCGGGCGACAGGACCTCCGGCTCGCTGCTGCCCTCCGCCTTCTTCTCCGCGATGAGCTGCTTCGCAAGCTCGGGGAAGGTCTTTCCGCCCGCGAGCGCGGTCTTCACCGCCGCCGCGTCCTCCTCCTTCTTGAAGAGGAGGGAGCGCACCTTCCAGCGCCGCACCGACTCCTTGTAGATGCGCTCGACCTCGAGCGCGTCGGGCTTGACGTCCTTGGTGACCTGCTGCTGCAGCGTCTCGCGCAGCGTCACCTCCTTGAAGACCGTCAGCTGCTCCCTCAGCTCGGGCAGCTCGTCCAGCCCCATCTCGCGCGCCTCCATGATCAGGAGCCGCGAGTCGATGATCCGCTGGAGCACGGCCTTGAAGTCCGGCGCCGTGGCGGCCCCTGCGCTCCGCTCACCGTGCGTGGACGCCAGGGCCTCCTGGAGCTCCGAGAGCGGGATGGCCTGGTCGTCGATGCGCGCGATCGGCATGCGCGCGAAGAGCGGCGAGAACAGCGGCGCCTCGATGCGCGCCGTCATCGGCGCGGGCTTGGCAGCGGGCGTCGGGTCGGCCGCCTTCGCCGGCTGGGCCGTCGCGCCGGGGCCGGACGGCTTGGATGGCTCCGCCGCGAAGACGACGCGGGGCGCGGTGAACGCGAGAACGGCGACGAGCAGGGAGCGGGACGTGACGGGCGGAATGGTCATGTGGGCGGCCGACCTCGGTGCAACGGTTGTGCCTCGCGGCTACATCGTAAAACGCGGAAAGATATGGTGTTTTTCAGGTGGATCGCGCCCCTCCAGCGCAATGATTGCGCCGCGCGACGGATTCCCGCAGCGGCCGTCGGCGAGCGCCTCCTGCCCATCATCGGGACCCATATCCGCGGCGCACCGAGCTCCGGGTCCGGCTTCGAGGGGAAGCCTCGTCGGCGCCGCCCGAGCCGCGCGCGACCTGCAGATCCATCCGATCCACCACCGACGCCGCGACGCGGCACAGGAGATCGGCGGAGTTCCGGACCAGGCCCAGGTCGAACCACCAGACGCCATCGGCGCCATCCCCCTCCGACACCGAGCTCCACGCCACGACCTCGTGGGCGCGATCGAGCACCTGGACCGTGAACTCCACGCGCGCGGCGCCGAACGCCCCGCCGCCATCCTCGTACCGCCGCACCACGCCGGCGACCACCAGGTCGGCGTCGAGCTTGTCGAGCACCGTGCTCGCGACGTCCACGGAGACGCCGCCGGGCATGAGCAGGCGGTTCGCCAGCAGCACCGACCGGACCAGGCCCGGCTCGACGACCTCGGCCGCGGGCGAGGTCGAGAGCTGCCGGGCGAGCTCGAGCGTCGCCGCATCGCCTGCGCTCCGTCGCCGCGTCTCGTTCATGAAGGGCAGGACCGCGATCTTGAAGGGCCCCTCCCGCAGCCGGGGCGAACGGAACACCAGCCGCGGCCGGAAGCGCCGCTCGGGGTCGCAGCGGCTGGCGCGCGCGCCGCCGTGCAGGAAGGCCTGCAGCGAGCGACCGAGCCGGTCGAGCACGATGCGCTGGACGCGCGCCGGGTCGTGGATCAGCCCCAGGCCGAGCAGGCCGGGCCGCTCGTCGCCGGAGCGCACCGCACCATCGATCCAGAGAACCCGCGGCGGTCCGCCGGTGGACACGAGCCGGAGCGTGACCGCGAGCCTGGGAGGGGACTTCGGCTGGTAGGCGCCCACCGAGGCGACGACGATCGCGTCGACGCCGAGCTCCTCGCGCGCCGCGACCGCGGTCTCCGCGTCCACGCCGCTCGTGTTGCGAACCCGGTGCCGGGCCAGGAACTCGTCCAGCGCCTGGCGCGGCACGACCTCGAGCCCGGCGCGCGCGACGGTCTCCTCGACGGCGCGGTCGAAGTCCTCCGCCGGCGCGGGTCCTCCGCCGACGTTCACGCTGGGGAAGACGGCGACGCGCGCCGGGGCCGGGGTCGTGGCGACCGGTACGCGCGCCCCGCCGCACCCCGCGCCCCACGCCGCGAGCGCGAGCAGCAGCGCCGTCCTAGTGGAACAGCTGCGACAGGAGGTCATCGACCGCCTCCTCGGTGATCCGGTTCACCGGCTCCCCCCCGCTGCCGAGCAGCCGGTCGCCGAGGGAGACCCCTCCCTTGGTCGACTGCCCCGACCAGACGACCTTCCCGGTCGAGGCTTCGAGCATCTGGGCGCTGATCGAGACCACGTTCGACGCGGTGGTGCCGGACCGGACCTCCCCGTACTCCTTGACCACGCCCACGATCACCGCGTCCGCCTTGAGCACCGAGCCGAGCTTCACCACCTCCTCGACCGAAGGGCTGGTCGGGAGCGCCACGCCGGCGCGCGCGATCCCGCGGGCGACCTCGCCCGGCGGCAGCACGTAGATGCCACCGGTCGCCAGGAGCGCGCTCGAGAACACGTCGCGCACGCGATCGGCCGCGGCCGCCTCGCGGGTCAGGTTCGAGAACGGCATCACCGCGACCGTCCGGATCGAGCCGAAGTCCATGTTGGCGTCGTGGTACGCGCGGCCGGAGGAGCGGCAGGCGCTGGCAGCGAGGAGCAGCGTCATCGCCAGGCAGGTCGAGATCAAGGTTCGGGTCGTCATGGCATGCTCGAGCGTGCGTCGCGTTCAGGACAGCGTCAGGAAGAGATGGAGCATCAGGGAGTCCGTTCTCGTCCTGCTCTGCGGGGAACGGTTGTCGATGTTCGAGTAGTTGAGGTCCAGGTACGCGTTCGGCCGGAGGTTCCAGCGAACGCTCCCGCTCGTGGACTTCGTGGTCGCGTCGGCGACGTCGTCGGAGGCCTCCTGGTGCTGGGCCGTCAACACCAGGTCCCCCCCGCGCAGCGGCGCGTACGAGACCAGGTAGTTCCAGAGCAACCGGGGGCGCGTTCCGGACTGCGTGGACCTCGTGGCGCCGGCGGAGGCGAGCAGCGCGGGGAACGGGGTGACCGTCACCAGCCCGGACGCCTGCTGCCCCTCCGAGTCGCGCACCCGCTCGCCGACCTCCGTGCGCGTCCGGTTGTAGCCGTACGTCCCCGACAGGTTCAGCGCGCGGTTCGGGACGATCGAGGTGGTCGCGGAGGTGAACGTCGTCCGGGTCGACGCTCCCAGGCCCGAGACGTAGGACTGGCCGGCGTTCCCGGTCACGCTCAGCCCCTGGTACAGGTCAGCGCGCGCGAAGACGCTGGCCGAGTTGCGGAGCTGGTCGCCCTCCTCGAGCTGCGACCAGGCGCCGGCATAGGTGGCACCTGCCGACGCGGCAGGGATCGGGGTGACGCCGAGCGACGTCCCCCAGTCGAACTGGCCGATGTGCTCGCCGCCGGATCGGCTGTCCGTTCGCGCCACCCGCGCGGTGAGCGTCGTCGTCCGGTGCAGCCGCTGCGTGAGCCCGAGGCCATTCGCGATGGTCCACGCCGCCGACGTCCCGCTGGCCTTGGCCAGCTGGAAGCTGAGATCGTGCTGCAAGGCCGGCGAACCCAGCAGCCGGGTGGTCACGGTGCCGCTCAACGCGTTCGTGAGGCTGGTGCTCCGGCCCGCGACCGCCGCCGCGGACACCTCCTCGAACAGCATCACGTCGGTGACGAGGATCGCCCCGAGCGCCGCGTCCGTGGTCACGGTGGCGGCGAGCGGCCGGGTCACGACCTTCAGGTACTTCGACCGGCTCCGCTGGATGGGGATCTCGAACCGGTTCTGGAACGGCCCGAACGTCACCGCGCCGTCCAGGGGGACCGGCACCCAGTTGACGTTGTCGTCGCTCCGCCAGGCGGACCACTCGACCGCGCGCCAGACCGAGTCCGGGAGCAGTCGATCCACCCAGACCTGCACCACGTTGACCGGCTCGAGCGGCTCTCCCATCTCCACGCCGAGATCCCGCTGCGCCGTGTCGCCGGCGAGCGTTCGCTGGAAGCCGAGGTCGAGGCCGGCGCTCGCCTGCACGTTCCCGTCCACCAGTGCCGGGTTCGCCTTGAGCGTGTCGGTGGACGGGATGTCCGGGAACGCCTCCACGAGCGAGAGCCCGGCGAGCGGCGGGCGCTGCGTCCTCACCGTCCCCAGCGCCGAGGTGGCCTTGGTCTCGGAGATCGCGCTCTGCAGGCCGTAGGTGAGATACGCGTTGGAGCGGTCGTCGAAGAAGCGGCGCCGGTACGTCGCGGTCGCGACCTGGCCGAGCGTCCAGGTGCTGGTGTCGTCGATGCGATCATCGATGGTGCTGTAGGTCGTCGCGTAGGACAGGCCCAGCTCGCTCGTCGGCGAGTACGTGGCGGTGACCCCTGCGGTCGTGCTGGTCGTGTCGTACTGGGCGCGATCCTCGTCGAACTGGTTGCTCCGGCTCAGGCGGAGGTTCACGTTGGGCAGGTCCGCCGGGCTCCACCTCATCGACGCGCCGTAGGTCTCGCTCACCAGCGTCGGCACCCGCGTTCGCTGGCGGCCGCCACCCGCAGCCTCGGCGCTGTACTTCGCGTCCACGGTGTCCCGATCGTACGTGAAGCTGCCGCCCAGCACCGTCCCCCCCCACCCGAGCCCCGTCGAGAGCGTCCACTCCTGGCGCGTGCCGTCCGAGGATGCACCCTCGGTGTCGGACCAGACCTCGTCTCGCAGGAGCATGCCGTTGGCCCGCCACAGCAGGGCCTCGGTGAAGGCCTTGTCCAGCCCGAGCCGGTACTGCTGGGTGAGGCTCTGCGAGTCGGTCGTGGTCGTGAGGCCCGTCGCGTCGGTGAGCCGCAGCCGCGTGAGCGCGTACGTCGGCTCGGCGGCGACCGAGAGCCCGTCGGCGCGGGTGGCGCCCGGCCCGAGCCCGGCGGCCGCGACGAGCAGGATGGTCATGGCTCGCAGCGCTCCCCTCAACGCCGCTCCCCGGACAGCGCCAGATCGTAAGGCTCACGCCCGACCTCGAACAGGCCGACCTGGCGCTGCGCGGTGAGATCGACCACCGAGACGGACCGCCGCTCCGGCAGGAGCGCGAACAGCAGGTTCTGCGCCGCGTCGAACACCAGGAACGAGGCCGCGCCGCCCACGTCCACGCCCCCGAGCGGCACCAGCGAGAACGGGTCGAACACCGCGAGCGCCGGGCTGCCCGCCTGCGCGACGTAGAGGAGGTCGGTCCGGGGATCGACGAGGATCGCGCTCGCCCCCAGCCCCACGAACAGCCGGCCCGCCGGCGCGAGCCCGGGGAGCGTGTAGATGGACAGGTAGGCCGAGCCGGCGTGGACCACGAACAGCCGGGAGCCGCTCCGGTCGAGGTCGCCGCGGAGCGGCTCGGGCTCGGTCGTCGCCGAGCCGACCGCGGCGCGGCGCGTGACGTCCACGGCGGTGACCGTGTTGGCGCGCCGTCCGAACACGTAGGCGCGGTGGCGCTGCGGGTCGAGCCGCAGCGACCAGGGCTCCTCGCCGACGGTGACGCGACCGACCTCCACGCGTGCGCTCGTGTCCAGGAACGAGACGGTGCTGGAGCGCCGGTTGACAGCCAGCAGGGTCCGGCCGTTCTCGACCAGCGCCACGTCGTACGGTCCGTCGCCCGGGCGAAGCCGGATCGGCTCGCGCACCTGGCCGTTCGTGAGGTCCAGCACCTCGATCCGGTCCTCGAGGGAGAGCGCCACGTAGGCGAGGTTGGCGGCCTCGTCCATGGCCACGCCCGCCGGCCCCATGCCCGTCGCGATCGCAGCGGTCACCTGGCGGTCGTACCGGTCGAAGGCGACGAGCACGTTGTCCGCCGTGCTCGCGCAGTAGCCGATCCGCTGCGGGTGGGTCGTCTCCGGCGCCAGCAGCGAGAAGCGCGGCGCGAAGGCGACCTCGTCGCCGGCCGGCTGCGCCTCGCGGAAGACGAGCCACAAGACCCGCGCCCGCCCGGGCGTCACCGTCAAGGACGCGGGCACCTGCACCGCCTCGGACCGAACCAGCAGATCGGCGGGCCCGTCCGGCGTCTCGAGGCGAGCGCGGCCGACGTGGATGCGGAGCCCCGCGTAGTTGCCGGCGGGGAGCCGCCCGTGCGCGAGGAGCCGCTGCCGCCCGCGTCCCTCGCGGCCCACCTCGGAGAGCGCCACCCGCATCGGCTGTGCGCCGCCCTCCCCCGGCCCGAGGACCTCGACACCGGTGACGCCGAAGGTCACGTCCTCGACCTCCCGGCCGACCGGCTGCAGGTAGACGTAGAGGTCGCCGTCGGCGCCGAGCGGCCCCGGGTTCGCGGACCGTGCGCGCACCGCCGAGCACCCCGAGCCGCCGATGGCCAGCAGCAGTGCGAGCGCGGCGCCTCGATGTCGGACCATGGGCGACCCCCGCCCCACACTTTGCCACGACGCGCGAGCCCGTTCCATCGGGGCCGGAGCGTCCCGGTGGCAATCCGGACAAAAAGAAAGGAGGGAGCCGCATGCTGCGCGGCTCCCTCCGGATCCAGCTACGTCAGCAAGCGACCACTAGTCCTTCGCGTGGCACTTGTTGCAGAGCGACTTCTGGAACGTCGAGTACGCGGTCGCCGGGCGGTTCTGGTGCGCCGCCTGGATGATCGCGGAGCTGCGCCACTCGCCGCGGGCGCCGGCCTCGACGCCGTAGTACTCGCCGGCCTCGATGATGAACTCCTTGTCGGCCCAGCGGAGCGCGAACTCGTACGGCGACGCGTGCGCGCGGTGGCAGGAGAGGCACATCACGCCGCTGGTGCCCGCGACGGCGGTGATGGACGGCGTGCCGGTCACGCCCACGGCCTCGGCCTCGAGGGAGGCGCGGTCGGCAGCGTGCTGCTCGAAGGGGACGATCGCGTCGTACGCGTTCGTGCCGGTCAGGTCGCCCGACTTCAGGTAGGTGTTGTAGTTCGCGGCCACCGTCGCGCTCATCGTGGCGGTGTTGCCGGCCGGGTGCTTGAAGATCTGGCCCGAGGTGTTGGTGTTGTTGTGCATGCCGGGGTGGCAGGTGGCGCACCACTCGGACATGCCGCTGCCGTACGCGACCACGACCTGGCCAGCGCGCGTGGCGGCGTTGAAGGTGTTGAGCTCGGAGGAGTTGTAGCTCGACGGCGCCACGGCGACCGGCGGGGCCACCGTGAAGGCCGGCTGGGTGGCCGAGGACTTCGGCTGGTAACCGACGCCGGCGAGGAGGCGGTACGCGCCCATCGCGGTGCCGGCGGGGAGCGCGCCACCGATCGGGTAGGAGCCGGACTCGGCGATCGGCAGGCCCGTCACCTGGGCGCCCGTCGCGTCGAAGCGCGCCTTGCTGTGCGGGTCGTGGCAGGAGACGCAGGAGAAGTTCGCGCCGTTGTACACGCCAGCCGCGTCACCGGCCGGAGCGGCCGCGCGGGTGTCGGCGACCATGCCGGCATACGCGGCCGCGATGACCGAGTGGCCGAAGCGCCGCTGGTTACGCGTGCCGAACCCGGTGTTCGCCTGCCAGGCGAAGTCGCCGCCCGGGGTGAAGTTCACCATCGACGCCGCGAACGTCGCGGTCGTGGCCGTCACGAGGCTGGGCTCGTAGACGTGGTAGCTGCTCACGCCGGCGCGGCCGTGGCAGATGAGGCAGGTGGAGCTCGGGTCCTGGCCCTGGAGCAGGTAGGCGCTGGCCTGCCCGATCGTCCCGTTGTTACCCATGACCGTCGACGCGGTGCCCGCGCCGGCCGTCGTCGAGTTGTGCATCGTGTGGCAGCCCTCGCACTGGGCGACGCCGCCGGCGTGGAACGCATACGCCCGGCCCGAAACGAGCGCGAGCGCTGCAACGATTGCGAAACGCGTGAACTTCATCGTGTCCCCTCTGCTCCGTTCAATGGGGCCGCCATCCATTGGCGGCCCGGCTGAGTTGCTCCGCTGCGAACCTTCTTCCCTGCTGCCCCGGGGTCGGTCATCGCGGCTCCGGCGGCGGTGCTGCGTCCCCGTCACTACGTCGCGCCGCCTCTGTGCATGCGCGGTGCCGCCGGAGCGCCGGGCCGGATCGCGCGAAATCGGCCGGATCCGCGGCCAGCGCGAGCGACGGCGGCTCGCGACCTGGGGGATTTCACCCAGGCCGGGGGAAGGCACCCACACCGGAACCCCCAACCGCGCCCCCACTCCGCGAACCGCGGCCCTCGAGCGCCTCGCGCGCGCCAGACCCGGACGCAACCGATGCGCGCGCTCGACGCACGCGTTGCGCGGCGAACCTCGCTCCGGCGCCCAAGGCGCTAGCGGCCGCGCTCCAGCAGCGGCCGCGCGAAGGTCTCGAGGCGGAGCGCCAGTTCCGGCGACGCGGCGCGCAGCGCCTCGATCTGCCGTCGCGCGCCCTCCGCGTCACCGAGCATCACCCGCGCGACCCCGAGGTTGAACGCCGCCTCCGCGCTCGTCCCCAGCATCGCCCCGGCGTCGCCCAGCACCTGCGCCGCCTCGGGGTAGCGCTCCGCCCGCACCAGCGCGGCGCCCAGGTTGGCGTACGCCTCGGGGTAGTCGGGGCGGAGCGCGATGGCGCGCCGGAACAGCGCGATCGCGTCGTCCAGGGCGCCGCCCGACTCGAGATAGAGCCGCCCGAGGTTGTAGCAGGACTCCGCGTGCCCGGGATCGATCCGCATCGCGGCGAGGAACGCCGCCTCCGCCTCGTCGCGCCGCCCTGCCCCCTCCAGCGCGACCCCCAGGTTGTTCAGCGGCCTGGGGCTCCCCGGCGACTTCCGCGCCGCGTCGGCCCAGAGCGTGAGCTGGCTCTCCCACACCCGGTTGCGCGCCTGGGTGCCGGCCGCGAGCACGGCGGCGAGCACCGCGCCGGCAACGACGCTCGCTCCGCCGGCGCGCGCCGGGACGAGCCGCGCCGCTCCCCAGCCGATCGCGACCGCCGCGGCCAGGAAGAAGCCGACGGAGGGGAGGTAGACGCGGTGTTCGTTCATCACGTCCACGATGGGGAAGACGCTCGACTCGACAGATAGCGCAAGCAGGAACCAGAGCACCCCGAACCCGGCCAGGGCGGCCATCGCGTCGTCCCGGAGCCTCCGCACGACCGCGTACAGCGCGAGCCCTGCCGCGACCAGGATCCCCGCGCTCGACAGCAGGACCGGCCCGTCCAGGAACGAGAGGTGGGTCGGGTGCACGTGATCCACGTTCTGCCCGACCGGGAGCAGGAGCAGCCGCACGTACTCGACGACCACGGTCGTCTCGGTCGCGAGGTACTCGAGCCGGCCGAGCGTCGTCTGCACGCGGGCCGCGCTCGCGGCCGCGGAGAGCACGTCCGAGACGCCCGCCCCGATGGCCGTGCGCACGCCGATCAGGGTCAGCGGGATCGAGAGCGCGACGAGCGCGAAGGGCGTCAGCGCGAGCGCACGCCGCCGGGGACGCCCGTCGAGGAACGCGAGCTCGAGGAGCGCGAGCGCGGCGGGAAGCGTGACGGCGATCTCCTTGGTCCGGGCGGCGAGCGCGGCGGACGCGACCGAGCCGGCGTAGGCGGCGACGCGACGCCTGCGCGCGTCCGCGGGGGCGAGCCGCGCCCACAGGTACAGGACCACGCTTCCGACGTAGAAGAGCGTCGCCAGCGAGGTGAGCCGCTGGACGACGTACGTGACGGCCTGGGCCTGCAGCGGGTGGCACGCGAAGAGCGCCGCCGCCACGAACGCGAAGGCGCGGGGCGACCGCGCGACCCGTGACCCTGCCAGCCTGGGCGTGCGGAGGAGCAGGACGGCGAGCCCGTAGACCAGGCACGCGGTCGCGAGGTGGATGGCGACGTTGACGGCGTGGTAGCCGGCCGGCGCGAGCGCGCCGGCGCGGTAGTTGAGCGCGAACGTCAGGTAGCCCACCCAGCGGTTCGGGCGGCCGAGGTACCCGTGCCCGCCGGGCAGGTAGCCCCCGAGCTGCCGGATGTCGGGGTTGTGCACGATCGAGGGGAGGTCGTCGAAGACGAACCCGCAGGTGAGCGCGTTGGCCCACGCGAGCGCGCCCAGGGCCAGGAGCGCGGCGATGTACGGTCCGTGGCGACCCGGCCCCTCGAAGGCGCCGGACATCTCCGAGGCGCTCATCTCACGGGCCCGCGCCGGTTCTGAGCCTGAGCGCCGCCGCCCGGGCAGCGTCGGCCTGTTCACCGGCACCGAGCCTCGCGTACGCTGCGGCCAGCCGGTCGAAGGTCTCGGGGTCGCGCGAGCCCAGCCGGACCGCCAGGCTCAGCTGCTCCGCCGCGGGCGCCGCCTGGTCCATGGCGAGGTAGGCGCCCCCGAGCACCGCGCGAGCGCCGGGGTGCCGCGGGGCGGTCCGGAGGGCCGCCTCGGCGGCAGCCCGCGCGCCGGCGGCGTCGCCGAGCGAGAGCAGCGCGCGACCGAGGTTCACCGCGGGCTCCGGATCGCCGGGATCCAGCTCGGCCGCCCGCCGGAAGTGCTCGACGGCGAGGTCCAGGCGGCCCATCTGCGCGTACGCGACGGCCAGGTTGTTCAGGGCCAGCCGGTGGCGGCCCGACCGACCGAGGACCGCCCGGTATGCCTCGACCGCGCCGGCGAGGTCCCCGGCCGCATGCAGCGCCCGGGCAAGGGCGAAGCGCGAGGGCGCGTCGTCCGGCGCGAGCGCGACGGCGTATCGGAGGTGCTCGAGCGCAGGCGCGAGCTGGCCCTGCTGCAGCAGCAGGACGCCCTTGTTCGTGTGCGCCTGGTAGAAATCGGGCTTGAGGCGGAGCGCGGTGTCGATCTCGGCCATGCCCGACGCGACGTCTCCGCGCTGCGCGAGCGCATAGCCCAGGTTGCCGTGCGTCCTGGGGTTGGACGGGGCCTCGGCGGCGGCGTCCGCCCAGAGGCGCACGTCGTCCGACCACACCTCGTTCCGCGCGAACGTCGCCGCGGCGAGGCCGATCCCGAGCGCGAGCGCGCCGCCCGCCAGCCCTCGCCCCCAGCGCCGCGGCGCGACGCGCTCGGCCGCGAGCCCGGCGGCGGCCGCCACGGCGACGAACAGGCCGGCCGAAGGCAGGTACATGCGGTGCTCGACCATCAGGTCCTGCAGCGCCACCAGCGACTCGAGGGAGAGGCCGAGCAGGAACCAGACGATGCCGAACGCGACGAGCCGCGCCGCCGGATCCACGGCGCTCGGGCGCGCCGCCCGCCGCCGCGTGGCGGCCAGCAGCCAGGCGGTGAGCACGGCGAGCCCGCCCAGGATGGCGAGGCCGAGGAGCACCGCGGGATCCGCGAGGGGGTAGGTCTCGAAGCCGTGGTCGATGCTCTGGCCCACCGGCAGGATCACCATCCCGAGGTAGCGCGCGATGATCGCCGGCTGCGAGGTCACGTACTCCGCGTAGGGGCGGGCGCTCGTCGTGTTGGCCGCGGCGGCCGCGGCCGACGCGAGCCGTGTCGCGCCCGCCTCCGCCCCGCCGCCCTCCGCGATCCTGCCGCCGAGCTGGGTCATGGGGATGACGGCCAGCGTGGCCAGCACGGGCGCGAGGTAGAGGAGACGCCGGCGCGGCGTCGCGACCAGGAAGCAGAGCTCGTACGCGGCGATCGCGAGCGGCAGCGTGAGCGCGATCTCCTTCGATCGCATCGCGAGGAGCGCCGCCAGGATCACCGGCAGGTAGCCGAGCACCGCCCGCGAGCCGGCCACCGCTCCGCCGTCGAGGCGCTCGCGCCAGCGCGCATACAGCACCACGGACGCGAGGTAGAGCAGCGTCGCGAGCGACGTGAGCCGCTGCACCACGTACGTCACGGCCTGCGTCTGGAGCGGGTGCGCCACGAACAGCGCCGCCGCGCAGAGCGCGACGGCGCGCGGGGATCGGGCGAGGGCCGAGCCGGCGAGCCGCGGCGTCCGGAGCGCCAGCAGCACGAGCGCGTAGCCGAGCAGCGCACCGGCCAGGTGGATCGCGATGTTGACCGCCTTGTAGCCGGCCGGGTCGAGCCCGCCGAGCCGGTGGTTCAGCGAAAGCGTGAAGTACGTGAACGCGCGGTTCGGCGCAGAGGCGTACCCGGGACCACCGGGCAGCCAGCGGGCCGGGTGGGCGATGTCGGCGTTGTCGACGATCCATAGGTGGTCGTCGAGAACGAACGGCCCACTCAGCGCGTTCGCATACGAGGCGATGCCCAGCCCAAGAATTGCGGCGATCGGCAGGGCCCTCGCGAGCTTTCGCGGCGCGGTCGCGTCCATGAGCAGTCCCGCGGTCCGGGACCGCGGGCGCGCGACGATAGCACGTCGGCCGGCCGGGGCGCGGCGGCCAGGCCGGCAGGCATCCCGGCCGGCCCCGGTCCTCGCCGCTCACCAGTCGGTGTGGCAGTCGGTGCAGGCCAGCGCCTCGACCACCCCGTTCACGTGGCGGTCCTTGTTTACCGCCTCGTAGCCCGCCTGCGTCTGGTACCCGGCCCCGTGGCACTCGGCGCACGCCTTGTTGGCGTGGTAGCGACGGAACGTCGAGGTCCCGTGCGCCGGCCCGGTGATCGGCGGCAGCCCGTGGCACGAGCCGCACTCGGCCTGGCCCGGACCGCCGGTCCACGACGGGATCACGCTGCCACCCACCCTGGCGCCGTGGCAGGCGACCGTGGCGCACCCGCTCCCGTCCCACACCGGCGCGAGCACGCCTCCGCCGGTCGCGAGCACTCCGAACGACACCTGCGCGGCGCCGTCGGTGTGCAGCATGTCGGTGGGCACCACGTGGCACTCCGTGCACGCGAAGCCGTTCGACCAGCGGCTGCCGGCGAGGTGGGCCTGGTGCGCGCCCACCGCGCGGGTGGACGGGTCGGTCTCGCCGCCGGTGCCGATGGGCGGGGCCGCCGCGTTGGTCGGGCGCGAAGCGTCGCCGTGGCAGGACGTGCAGGTGAGGCCGCCCACGTCCAGCCGCCCGTCCACGTGCGTCGCCACGTTCACGCTGGTGGAGGTGTAGCCGGTGTGGCACGCCCCGCAGTCCGGGTTCGCGGGGTGCGGCGGGGGCGGAGGCGTCCCGTGGCAGGTTCCGCAGGCGGCCTGCGTCCCGTCCACCTGCGTCCAGGCCGGCTCGACGTTGGTCCCGCCGGCCCGCAGCGTCCCGCCATGACAGTACGTGGACGCGCAGGTGGCGCCGCTCCAGATCGGCGAGACGTTCCCGTTCGCGGACGCGAGCGCGCCCCACACGATGGCCGGATCCCCGTCGATGTGGCCCAGGCCCGTGGGCTTCAGGTGGCACTCGTCGCAGTCGAACGGCCGCGCGATGGCGCTGCCCTGCACGTGCGCCTGGTGCGCGCCCACCGCGCGATCGGTGGTGGCCGTCTCGCCGTGCGTGCCCGCGGGCGGTGCGGCGGCGCCGACGGGGCGCGAGGCGTCGCCGTGGCACAGCGCGCAGCCGGCCGCGGTCACGTCCACCTTGCCGTCCACGTGCACGGCGCGCGCGGGCGCGCCGTCGGCGGCGCCCGGGTGGCAGGTGCCGCAGTCGGTCCGCGCCGGGTGCGGATAGGGCGGGGGCGCGCCGTGGCAGGTGCCGCAAGCCGCCTGGCTGCCGTCCACCACGGTCCAGGCCGGCCGGACGTTGCTGCCGCCGCCGGCCAGCGTGGCGCCGTGGCAGTACGTCGAGGCGCAGGTGGCGCCGTCCCACTGCGGCGACCCGCCACCGCTGGCGAGCGCGCTCCACACCAGGGCCGGCGTGCCGTCGATGTGGTGGAGGTCGGAGGGGTTCAGGTGGCACTCGTCGCAGTCGAACGGCCGCGCGATGGCGCTGCCCTGCACGTGCGCCTGGTGCGCGCCGACGGCACGGTCCGTGGTGGCGGTCTCGCCGCGGGTGCCCACGGGCGGCGCGGCCGCGCCGACCTCGCGCGAGGCGTCGCCGTGGCAGGAGGTGCACGCCATGGCGTTCACGTCGAGCGCGCCGTTCACGTGCGTTGCCACGTTCACCGAGGTGGCGGTGTAGCCGTCGTGGCAGCGGCCGCAGTCCGCGTTCGCGACGTGCGGCGGCGGGGGCGGCGCGCCGTGGCAGGCGCCGCACGCCGCCTGGGTGCCGTCCACCACCGTCCAGGCGGGCGCGACGTTGGCGCCGCCGGCGCCGAGCGTGGCGCCGTGGCAGTAGGTCCCGGCGCAGGTGGCGCCGTTCCAGGCGGGCGCGGCGGAGTCGGTGCGCGCCAGCGTGCCCCAGGTGACGGCCGGCGCCCCGTCCACGTGCGACAGGTCCGTGGGCTCGACGTGGCACTCGGCGCAGCCCAGCGGCCGCGCCAGCGGGCCGCCGAGGACGTGGGCCTCGTGCGCGCCGACCGCGCGATCGGTGGTGAGCGCCTGCCCGCGCGTCCCGACCGGCGGCGCGGCGCGGTTCACGGAGCGAGACGGATCGCCGTGGCAGAACGTGCAGTTCGACTGCCAGCCCGTCCCGTGGCAGGCGCTGCACGACACGCCGCTCGTGCCGCCCTCGAGGTCGGCGCCGTGGCAGGTGCGGCAGGACGCGAGCCCGGCGTTCGCGGCGTAGCCGTGCTGCGCGGGATCATTCCAGCCCGCCGGGTGCGTCTCGGAGCGCTCCAGGTGGCCGTTCATGTGCTTGCCGCCGTCCAGCCTCAGGTTGCCCGCCGCGTCCACGGTCTCGGGGTGGCAGGCGCCGCAGTTGGAGAGCTGCGCGTGCGGAGGAGGAGGCGGCAGGCCGTGGCACGTGCCGCACGCGGCCTGCGTGCCGTCCACGGTGGTCCAGCGCGGTGCGTGGTTCGTCCCTCCGGCCGCGAGCGTCGCCCCGTGGCAGTAGGTCGACGCGCATGCGCCGCCCTGGTACGCGGGGGTGGCGCCGTCCGTCACCGCGAGCGAGCCCCAGGCCAGCTCGACCGCGCCCGTCACGTGCGTGAGGTCCGTGGGCACCGTGTGGCACTCCGCGCACGGCAGCGGACCGCGCAGCGTCCCGGCCTGGACGTGCGCGAGGTGCGCCCCGACGGCGGGAGCGTCGGTGCCCAGCTCTCCCTGCGTGCCCACCGGCGGCGCCGGCTTGTTCACGGCCCGGTTCGCGTCGCCGTGGCAGAACGTGCAGTTCGACTGCCAGCCGGCGCCGTGGCAGCTGGCGCACGAGATCCCGGTGCCGCCGCCCGCCAGGTCCTCGCCGTGGCAGGTCCGGCAGCTCGCCAGGTCGCGGTTCGCCGCGTAGCCGTGGGCGGTCGGCTCCATCCAGTTCACCGGGTGGAACTGGTTCACCTGCACCGTGCCGTCCACGTGCATGCCGCCGGCCACGTTGACGGTTCCGTCGCCGTTCACCGTGCCCGGGTGGCAGATCGCGCAGCCGGTGCCGCGGGGATGCGGCGGCGGGGGTGGCGCGCCGTGACAGGTGCCGCACGCGGCCTGGCTCGCACCGCCGGTCCACACCGGCGTGGTCCGCTCACCGCCGCCGTTCCGCAGCGTCGCGCCGTGGCAATAGGTGGAGGCACAGGTGGCGCTGGCGCGATCCCAGGACGGCTGCGCGCCGCGCGCCGCGAGCGGTCCGAACGTGACACGCGCGGTGCCGTCGAGGTGCTCGAGGCCGGTGGGGACGACGTGGCACTCGGTGCACGCGAGCGGGCCGGCGAGCGGACCGGCCTCGAGGTGCGCCTGGTGCGCGCCGACCGCGACGGACGACGAGGCGGTCTCGCCGTGCGTCCCCCGGGGCGGCGCGGCCGGGTTGCGTGGCCGCGTGGGATCGCCGTGGCAGTCCGCGCAGCCGGTGGAGAAGTCCACGGTGCCGTTCAGGTGCCGGCCCCCGGCGACGTCGATGGTGCGGAGCGTGCCGGCGAGGATGGTCGCCGGGTGGCAGATCCCGCAGTCCGTGGACTGGGGGTGCGGCGCCGGCGGCGGATCGCCGTGACAGGCGCCGCAGGCAGCTTGCGTCCCGTCCACGCGCGTCCAGGTCGGCCGCGTCGCGGCGCCGCCGGCGAGCGAGACGCCGTGGCAGTACGCGAAGCAGGTCGCGTCCGCCGGGTTCCAGGAGGCCGCGGTGCCGTTGGCCTTCGCGGCCACCCCCAGGACGACGCGGGGCTTCCCGTCCACGTGGCCGAGCGGATTCGCGGGATCCGGGACGGCGTGGCAGGCCTCGCAGCCGAGCGGCGCGGCGACGCCGTGCGACCCGGACACGTGCGCCGTGTGCGCGCCGACCGAGATGCGCGTGGTGTCGCTCTCGCCGTGCGCGTCGAGCGGCGGTGCGCCGCTCGCGTTCTCCGCGCCGCCGTGACAGCGGGTGCACGCCGGGCCCTCGGCTCGATCCTCCGTGGCTGCGTTGCGCGCGGAGTTGCAGCCCGCGAGCGCGAGCGCGAGGACGACGGCCGGCAGACCGGCGGTGCGTCGGGACATGGGTGAAGCCTCCCCCGTCTGTGAGATCCGGGGCATCCGGTATCAGCCCGCGGCCCCTGGCTTCCTTGCCGCGCGTCAACTCCGTGACCCGTCCGTGTTGACGCGCTGGACGCAGCGGCGCCGGCGACACCTCTCGGGGGAGCGGCGCATCGCGGCCGACGGATCGAGCTTGGACGATTGCCGTGCCCGCTTCGCGCACGGGGGTGACCATGACCGGCCTCGCGCTCCCGCTCACGATCCTTGCCCTGATGGTGGTCTCGCTGGCCGCCGTGCTCGTCGCCGGGCGCCGCCGCCGGGCGCGCTCGGCGGTCGCTCCGCTCCCGGCGGGCATCCGGGCGCTCGCTTCCAACGTCCGCACCATCAGCGGGCTCGGCGCGAACCTCGCGCTGCCTCCGGCACGGGGATCCCTCCGCCCGACGGTCACGCTGACCGCGCTGCGATAGCGCCGTCCCGTTCCTCCGCGCCTGGCGTCCCGCGCGTTCGCGACACGCCGGGGAGCACTGCGGCTGCAGCGCGCAGCCGCGCCCGTGCTCGCCCTTTGTGGTGTTCCAACGGAAGCGCGCCCCGTGGCTTGCTGCAACTTCCTGCTCGGGGGGAGCAGCCATGCTCGACGATCTCGTCCTCATCCTGACGCTGGTCGGGACCGCCTACGGTGTCGCGCTGCTGGTGCAGCGGCGGGTGCACCGGCTGCGGAGCGCGCCGGCGCGGGTCGCGGTGGGCCACCGACTCTACGCATCGCCGCTGGTCTCGAGCCCGGACACGCTGGTGCTCCCGCGCACCCGCGTGCGCGGGCTGCGCGGAGCGATCGGCCGGCTGCTCGGCTGACGCGATCCGACGCCTACCCGCCCCGCCTCGCCCGGTAGCGCCGGATGAGCGCGTTCGTCGAGCCGTCGTGCGCCAGCGGCGGCTCGCCGGGCGACTCGAGCTCCTTCACGATCCGGTTCGCGAGCACCTTCCCCAGCTCGACGCCCCACTGGTCGAACGAGTCCACGTCCCAGATCACGCCCTGCGTGAACACGGCGTGCTCGTAGAGCGCGACGAGCGCGCCGAGCGTCCGCGGCGTGAGGCGGTCGGCGAGGATGGTGCTGGAGGGCCGGTTGCCGGGGAAGGTGCGGTGCGGCACGAGGGCCTCCGGCGTCCCCTCCGCGCGCGCCTCCTCGGCGGTCTTGCCGAACGCGAGCGCCTCGCCCTGCGCGAACAGGTTCGCCATGAGCAGGTCGTGGTGGCGGCCGAGCGGGTTGAGCGTCCGGCAGAAGCCGATGAAGTCGCAGGCGACGAGGTGCGTGCCCTGGTGGAGCAGCTGGTAGAACGAGTGCTGCCCGTTCGTGCCCGGCTCGCCCCAGTAGATCGCGCCGGTGCCGTGACCCTCCACCGGTGCGCCGGACGTCGTCACGCGCTTCCCGTTCGACTCCATGGTGAGCTGCTGCAGGTACGCGGGGAAGCGGTCGAGGTACTGGTCGTAGGGGAGCACCGCGACGGTGTCCGCGCCGAGCAGGTTCGCGTTCCACACGCCGATGAGGCCGACCAGCGCGGGCAGGTTGCGCGCCAGCGGCGCGTCGCGGAAGTGCTCGTCCATGGCCCGGAACCCGGCGAGCAGCTCGCGGAAGCCGTCGGGGCCGACGGCGATCATGGTGGAGAGCCCGATGGCGGAGTCCATCGAGTAGCGCCCGCCGACCCAGTCCCAGAACCCGAACATGTTCGCCGGATCGATGCCGAACCGGCGCACCTCGGCCTCGTTGGTCGAGATGGCCACGAAGTGGCGCGCCACCGCGCGCTCGTCGCCGAGCGCCGCGAGCAGCCAGGCCCGCGCCGAGGCGGCGTTGGTCATGGTCTCGAGCGTGGTGAACGTCTTCGAGGCCACCAGGAACAGCGTCGTGGCGGGATCGAGGTCGCGGACCGCCTCGGCCAGGTCGGTCCCGTCCACGTTGGAGACGAAGCGGAACGCGAGCTCGCGGGTCGCGTACGCCCGCAGCGCGCGGTACGCCATGGCCGGCCCCAGGTCCGAGCCGCCGATGCCGACGTTCACCACCGTGCGGATGCGCCGTCCGGTGAAGCCCGTCCAGACGCCGCTCCGCACCTGCTCCGCGAACGCCGCCATGCGATCGAGCACCGCGTGGACCTCGGGCACCACGTCCTTCCCGTCCACCTCGATCCGCTCGCCGCGCGGGGCGCGCAGCGCGACGTGCAGCGCCGCCCTGCCCTCGGTGGCGTTGACCTTCTCGCCGCGGAACATGGCCGCGCGCCGCCCGGGCAGGCCGCGCGCCTCGGCCAGCCCGACCAGCAGCCGGACGGTCTCCTCGGTCACGCGCTGCTTCGAGTAGTCGAGGTACAGCCCGGCGCCCTCCGCCGCGAGCCGCTCGCCGCGGCCCGGATCGCGCGCGAACAGCTCGCGCAGGTGCAGGGGACGGAGCTCGGCGAGGTGGGTCTCGAGCGCCCTCCAGGCGGGCGTTCGGAGGAGGGCATCGTTCCGGTCGGCCATGCGCACGCTCTTACCGCACCGTGCGGCGCGTGGCACGCGCGGCGGAGGGTCGGCTCCGGGCGGGCGCACCGCCCCCGCCCTTCACGGTTCGTGACGGCCGCCCGGGTCCCCCAACCGCTCCGCCGCCTCCCGCAGCCCCTCGCGCGCGCACGCCTCGGCCACGCGCCGGGGGAGCCCCTCGTCGCTGGCCCCGAGCTGCACCGCCTGCGCGACCACGTGCTCGGCCTCGGCGACGCTCCCGGACATGCAGTGCAGCAGCGCCAGCCGGATGGCCTCGCGCTCGGTGAACGGCTCGGCCAGGCCCGCCTCGGCGAGCGCGCTCACCTCGTCCCAGGCGCGACGCCGGGCCGCCTCGAAGGCGCCCCACCAGCGCACCTCGCGCAGCAGCCCCTCGGGCGCGCCGGGGGCCTCCGCGAGCCGCAGCCAGGGCGCCGCCTCCTCGGCGGTGGGGCGCCAGGCCGGGTCGCGCGACAGGAGCTCGAGGGTGGGTTCCACGGGGGAGAACCTACCGCGCCAACCCGGCAGGGCGCGAGCGCGGGGCCGCGCGCCGCTCGACCGCCCGCCGCCGCGGCGGTTACGATGGGCGCCCGACCATGCCCGGCCCCACCGAGCCCGACGCCCGCTTCGACTACGACTACCTGGTGATCGGCTCCGGCTTCGGCGGCTCGGTCTCCGCGCTGCGCCTCGCCGAGAAGGGCTGGCGCGTCGGCGTGCTCGAGATGGGCAAGCGCTGGCGCCCGGAGGACTTCCCGCGCACGAACTGGAACCTGCGCAAGTTCCTGTGGATGCCGAGGCTGCGGCTGTTCGGGATCCAGCAGATCACGCTGCTGCGCGACGTGCTGGTGCTGCACGGCGCAGGCGTGGGCGGCGGCAGCCTGGTCTACGCGAACACGCTGCTGGTCCCGCCGGATCGCGCGTTCGAGGACGCGCGCTGGCCGGGGGGCGGCTGGAGGGCGCGCCTCGCGCCGCACTACGCGATGGCGAAGTTCATGCTGGGCGCGGTGGAGGCGCCGGAGGTCTTCCCCGGCGACGAGGCGCTGCGCCAGGCCGTGGACGAGGAGACCGGGCGCGGCCACACCTTCTCGCGCCACACGGTGGCGGTGCACTTCGGCGACGCGAAGCGCACCGCGCCGGACCCGTACTTCGGCGGCGAGGGGCCGGAGCGGATCGGCTGCTCGCTCTGCGGCGAGTGCATGACCGGCTGCCGCCACGGCGCGAAGAACACGCTCGACCGGAACTACCTCTACCTGGCCGAGCGGCGCGGCGCGGAGATCCTGCCGGAGACGCTGGTCACCGACCTCCGCCCGCTGGCGGGCGGCGGCTGGGAGGTCCACACGCGATCGTCCACGCACGTGGTCCGGCGCAACCGGCGCGTGCTCCGCGCGCGCGGCGTGGTGCTGGCCGCGGGCGCGATCGGCACGGTGCGCCTGCTGCTCCGCTGCAAGGCCGGCGGGAGCCTGCCGGCGCTCTCCGGCCAGCTCGGCAACCACGTGCGCACCAACAGCGAGGCGCTGCTGGCGGTGACGGCCCGCCGCGACGACGTGGACTACAGCCACGGCCTCGCCATCACCTCGGGCCTGCAGGCGGACGACGACACGCACATGGAGGTGGTCCGCTACGGCGCGGGCCACGACTTCATGTCGCTCCTCGCCACGCACCTCACCGGCGGCGGCCCGCCCTGGCCGCGCCCGCTGCGCTGGCTCGGGAACCTGTTCCGGCACCCGGTGGACTTCTTCCGCGCGCACTGGCCGTTCGGCTGGGCGCGCCGCACCGCGGTGCTGCTCGTGATGCAGCCGCTCGCGAGCCACCTGCGGCTGCGCCTGGCGCGCCGGCCGTGGGGGCGGTCGCTCACCAGCGCGCTCGACGGCCCCCGGCCGCCGAGCTACATGCCGCTCGCGAACGCCGTGGCGCGCAGGATGGCGGTGAAGATGGACGGCGTGGCGCAGAGCGGGCTCCACGAGGTCTTCCTGGGCGCCTCGAGCACCGCGCACATCCTGGGCGGCGCGACCATGGGCGCCTCGCCGGCCGAGGGCGTGTGCGACGCGCAGGGGCGCGTGTTCGGCTACCAGGACCTGTTCGTCGCCGACGGCAGCCTGGTGCCGGCGAACCTGGGCGTGAACCC
This sequence comes from Anaeromyxobacter sp. PSR-1, assembly GCF_000964525.1. Classification (GTDB taxonomy): domain Bacteria; phylum Myxococcota; class Myxococcia; order Myxococcales; family Anaeromyxobacteraceae; genus Anaeromyxobacter. The sequence goes on along the minus strand of NZ_BAZG01000022.1, from coordinate 10,082 downwards.
GTCGCTCACCATCACCGCGCTCGCCGAGCACGTCATGAGCCGCATCCCGGCCAACCCGGCCGGCGAGCAGCGGCCGGCCCCGCGGCCGCCGGGTGGCGGCGCGTGACCGGGCGCCGCGCGCCCTCCCGTCTGGGCCCGAATTGGGGCTTGAGTCCGCGGGGCGCGGGCGCGCACGCTTCCAGAGGGTTCACGCCACGCCGCAGCTCACTTCCGAGGAGGGTCGATGGCCACGAAGGCTGAGCGGTTCCGTTACGAGACCGAGCGTTCCGGCCCGAAGAAGGCGAAGCAGCCCCGGCCGCCCCGGCGCGACACGCCGGTGGACACCTCGCAGCCGGGCGTCAGCGCCACCCACCGCAAGAGCGCGCGCCACGAGTCGGTCCGCGCCGGGAAGAAGGCGCAGTACGCGCTGGAGGACTCCGCGGGCAAGCCGTCGCGCAAGTCCACCCGCAAGGCGTCCAACCGCCAGAAGACCGACAGCCAGATGCGCGTGAAGCGCCGCACCGGCGAGATGCGCCCCGAGTCGCGCGCGACGCGCGGCCGCTGACGCCCTGGCCGGCGTTCTCATGGCCCGCCACCCCTCCCCCTCGCCCACCACCGCCACCCTCTCCGACCGCGTCTACAGCCCGACCGGCGGCTCGGTGCACCTGCCGCAGGGCCCGGTGTACGCGCTCAACGTGGGCGACACCTGGCGCGAGCCGCCCGCCTGCGCCCGGGCCGAGGCGCAGCGCGTGGCCGATCACCCGGGGCTGCACGGGTACGCGCCGGTGCAGGGCGAGCCGGCGCTCCTCGACGCCGTCCAGGAGCGGCTCCGGGCGCGCGGCGGCGCGCCGGTCGCGCGCGAGGGGCTCCAGGTCATGGTGGGCGCCACCGCGGGGCTGGGGGTGGTGGTGGACGCGCTGCTCGACCCGGGCGACGAGGTGATCGTGCTCGCGCCCTACTGGCCGCTCATCCGCGGCATCGTGGCGGCGCGCGGCGCGGTGCCGGTGGAGGTCCCGTTCTTCGACCGGCTGGACACCCCGGGGTTCGACCCCGAGGCGGCGCTCGCCGCCGCGGTGACGCCGCGCACCGCCGCCGTCTACGTGAACTCGCCCAACAACCCCACCGGCCGCTCGCTCCCGGACGCGCTGGTGACCGCGCTGGCCCGCCTGGCGCGGCGCCACGCGCTCTGGGTGATCGCGGACGAGGTCTACGAGGACCTCCAGTACGGCACGCCGCGCCCGCCGCTGTGGGCGCGGCCGGAGCTGCGCGAGCGCACCATCGCCACGCACTCGTTCTCGAAGGCGTACGCGCTCGCCGGGGCGCGGGTGGGCTACACGCACGGGCCCGAGGAGATCATGCGGGCGGTGCGGGCGGTGCAGACGTTCAAGACGTACTGCGCGCCGCGCCCGTTCCAGATCGCCGCCGCCCGGGCGCTCCGCGAGGCCGACGCGTGGCTGGCGGAGACGCGCGCGCTCTACGCCGAGGCGGGCCGCACCGCCGCCGCGGCGCTCGGGGTGCCCGCCCCCGAGGCCGGGACCTTCCTGTTCCTGGACGTGGCCCCGCACCTCCGCCCGGGCGAGGCGCTCGACGGCCTCCTCGCGCGCTGCCTCGAGGCCGGCGTGCTGCTCACGCCGGGGCCGGCGACGGGCGCGGCGTACCGGACGCACGTGCGGCTCTGCTTCACCGCGGTGGCGCCCGACGCGCTCGGCGCGGCGCTGGCGCGGCTGGGGCCGCTGCTGGGGCGGGCGGGCTGAGCGGCGCCCCCGCTCGCCCTTCGACGAGCTCAGGGCGAGCGCATCACGCCCTTCGGCGTCCGCTCATGGTGAGCCTGTGTATGAACCGGGAGCTTGGGTAACAAAATAGACCGGGAGCCTGGGTGACAGTCCGCTGGGACATCGGAGGTGACGATGCCCTGGCAGGAGACGCACCCAGTGGATCAGCGACGGGCATTCATCGAGGCCCTGCTGCGCGGTACGGAGTCGATGTCCGAGGCGTGCAGCAGGGCCGGCGTGAGCCGGAAGACCGGGTACAAGTGGAAGGAGCGCTTCGATGCGGAGGGGTGGGCGGGGCTGGATGACCGCCCGCCCATCGCACGAACGCTCCCGCATCGAACGGCGGCGGAGGTCGAGAAGATCTTGGTGGCGCTCAAGGGCGAGCGGCCGCGGTTCGGACCGAAGAAGCTCCTGACGCTGTTCGCGGAGCGGTACCCGGAGCTCGTCGCCCCTGCGGCAAGCACTGCGGGCGAGATCCTGAAGCGCCACGGCCTCGTGAAGGCGCGCCGCCAACCGGCACACCGAAGCCCGGCGTGGCGCACGGCGCCGCTGCGGCCGGCCGATGTGCCCAATGCGACGTGGGCGGCCGACTTCAAGGGGCACTTCCGACTCCGCGACGGGAGCTGGTGCTACCCGCTGACGATCTCGGACCAGTTCAGCCGTTACCTCCTGCGTTGCCACGCGAACCGCGGCATCGACAAGGAGCCCGCAAAACGCGTGTTCTACGAGGCGTTCGGCGAGTTCGGGCTGCCGAGCGTCATCCGGACCGATAACGGGACACCATTCGCGTCCAACCGCGGCTGCCTCGGACTTTCGGAACTCTCGCTCTGGTGGCTGCGGCTGGGGATCATTCCGGAGCGGATCACCCCGGGGTGCCCGCAGCAGAACGGTCGCCACGAACGAATGCACCGTACACTGGCGGAGGAGACGACGCGGCCGCCTGCCCGCCGGCTCAGCGACCAACAGGCCCGCTTCGTCTTGTTCCGGCGCGACTACAACGAGGAACGCCCGCACGAGGCGCTCGGCCAACGCCGGCCCGCGAGCATCTACTCGCCGTCGCGGCGACAGATGCCCGCCCGGCTACCTGCGCTCGAGTACGCCTGCGGACTCGACCTGCGCCGTGTCGCTCACAGCGGTCACATCAGCTTCAAGGGGACGCGATACTTCATCTCCGAGGTACTGGCGGGCCAGGACGTCGGCCTCTCCGAAGTGGCCGATGATGCACTGGAGGTCTGGATCGGCCCCCTCGCGGTGGGCTACATCGATCTCAGAAAGTGCCGGCTGGTGCCTTACGGCAACACCAGGCGGCAGCTCGAACAGGCAGTGGGCGGAGCCATAGAAACGTCAACTAGGCTCCCGGTCTGAACTGTTACCTAGGCTCCCGGCCGCACACCGTCGAACCATGAGCGGCGGCCATCGCGCGAGCGCAGGCGGCGTCACCGCCCCGACGCGAGCCGGAGCGGCGGGGCGGGGGGCGCGGAGGCCGGCGCCGGGTGCGGCCCGGCCGCGACGCCGCGGAAGAAGCCGATCGCGTCGCGCAGCGCCTCGGCCTGCGCGGCCAGCTCCTCGGCGGTGGACGACAGCTCCTCCGCCGCGGCGGCGTTCCGGCCGCCGATCTCCTCCAGGCTGCGGAGCGCCTCGCTCACCCGGGCGGCGCTCGTCCCCTGCGCGGCGCTGCCGGAGGAGATCTGCTGCACCAGCGCGGCGGTCCGCTCCACCTCGGGCACCACCGTGTCGAGCGCCGTCCCGGCCTGCGCGGCGAGGTCCACGCTCGCGGCGGTGAGCCGGCCGATCTCCTCGGCCGCCGCCCGGCTCCGCTCGGCCAGCCGGCGCACCTCGGTCGCGACCACGGCGAAGCCGCGCCCGTGCTCGCCGGCGCGCGCGGCCTCGATGGCCGCGTTCAGCGCGAGCAGGTTGGTCTGGTAGGCGATCTCCTCCACGATCGAGATCTTCTCGCCCACCTCGCGCGCATGGCCGCCGCGGTCCGGGCCGCCGCGTCGCCGCCGGCCCGCGCGCCCCGCGCCGCGCCCGCCGCGGCCTCGCCGGTCCGCACCGCCGCCGCCGCGTTCTCCTGCGCGTGCCGCGCGATCTCCTGCATGGCCGCCGAGGCCTGCTCGGTCTCGGAGGCCTGCTCGCTGGACGCCTGCGAGAGCGCCGCGGCGCCGCCGGCGAGCTGGCCGCTCCCGGCGGCGAGCGCGTCCGCCGCCCCGCGGATGCTGCCGGCCGCGCCGGAGAGCGCGGCCACCATCCCGCGGAGCGCCTCCACCACGCGGCCGATCTCGTCCGCCCCGCCGTCCTCCTCCAGCTCGACGTCGAGCCGCCCCCGCGCCACCAGGTGGAGCGCCGCGCCCACGCGCTGCAGCCGCGCCAGCAGCGGGCCGAGCAGCAGCGCCGAGGCGAGCAGGCCCAGCGCGAGCACCGCGGCCCCGGTGGCGAGCGCGCGCCACAGCGCCGCCCGGATCGCGCCCTCCAGCGTGGCGGTGTGGACGTCCACGCCGAGGAAGAACTCCTTGCCGCTGCGGGAGCGGAGCGGCACGTAGACCGAGCGCAGCGAGTCGGTGGGATCGACGTAGGTGTCGAAGTGGATCCGGTGGTCCGCGAGCGCCGCCACCAGCCCCGGGCTCGGGTGCGTGGTGACCTGGAAGAAGCGCGGGCCGGTGCCCGAGGCGAGCTCCTCGCGCGTGGCGCTGGACGAGGTGAACACGCTCCCGGAGCCGTGCGCGACGACCGTGTACAGGTACGCGAGGTCGGTCTCCTCCGCGAGCGCGGAGAGGCGCCGCTGCACCTCGAGGTGCTCCTCCGGCGCGATCGAGCCGGGCCCGTCCACCCGGTCGTGGAACGGCACCAGGAAGAGCGCCGCCGCGCGGGCGGCGGTGAGGAGCTTGTCGTCCACCGCCGCGCGGATCTCGCGGGCCTGCACGCGGTACGAGATCGTCACGAACGCGGCCGCCGACGCCGCGTTCACGACCGCGAGCAGGACGAGCAGCTTCGTGCGGAGCTTCAGGTCGCGCAGGCGCGCGAGGCCGCTGCGGGCGGTCCGCGCGGAGGGAGGGCGTGCGTGGGCCATGGACCCCAGTCCTAACCCGGCGCGCGCTCCCGTCGCAGGGGACGCCGGGGCGTCGATGTGGGCGCAGGGAGCAGATCCGGCGCGGCCGCGCGGCCGCGCCGGTGATCACTCGTCGTCGCCGGAGCCGAGGAGCGCGCCGAGGCCGGGGCCGCGGGTGGCGGCGCCGAGCTTCCGGACGGCGTCGAGGTGGTGCAGCAGCAGGTCGCGGTTGTCGCCCACGCTCAGGTTCTGCAGCTCGAGCGCGCCGATGCGGTCCTCCGGCGTGAACGCCGGGTCGGCCACGCGCTCCATCGACAGCTTCTCCGGCGCGTAGCTCATGTACTCGGCGCGGGTCGAGAGGACCGTCCAGTCGTCGCCGCGGCGCAGCTCGACCTTCACCGTGCCGGTGACCGCCGGCGCGATCCAGCGGGTGAGCGCGTCGCGCAGCATGAGCGCCTCGGGGTCGAACCACTTGCCCTCGTAGAGCAGGCGGCCCAGCCGGCGGCCCAGCGTGAAGTACAGGTCGAGCGTGTTCTCGTTGTGGATGGCGGAGAGCAGCCGCTCGTAGCCGAGGTGCAGCAGCGCCATGCCGGGGGCCTCGTAGATGCCCCGGCTCTTCGCGTCGATGACCCGGTTCTCGATCTGGTCGCTCATCCCCAGGCCGTGGCGGCCGCCGATGCGGTTCGCCTCGAGGAACAGCTCGTAGGGCGAGGCGAAGCGCTTGCCGTTCAGCTCGACCGGCTGGCCCTGCTCCCAGGTGATCTCGAGCTCCTCGGGCGCGATCTGGACCTCCGGCTTCCAGTGCGCGACGCCCATGATCGGCTCGACGATGCGCATGCTCGAGTCGAGCCGCTCGAGGTCCTTCGCCTCGTGCGTGGCGCCGAGCACGTTCGCGTCGGTGGAGTAGGCCTTCTCCTTGCCCATCTTGTAGGGCAGGTCCCGGCGCTCCAGGTACTCGCTCATCTCCTTGCGGCCGCCGAACGCGGTCACGAAGGCCTGGTCGAGCCAGGGCTTGTAGATCTTGAGCTGCGGGTCCACCAGGATGCCGTACCGGTAGAACCGCTGGATGTCGTTGCCCTTGTGCGTGGAGCCGTCGCCGAAGACGTGCACGCCGTCCTCGCGCATGGCGCGGACGATGGCGGTGCCGGTCACCGCGCGGCCGAGCGGCGTGGTGTTGAAGTACTTCTTGCCGCCGGAGGACAGGTGGAACGCGCCGCACTGGATGGCGGCGATGCCCTCGCGCACCATGGCCTCGCGGCAGTCCACCAGCCGCGCCTTCGCCGCGCCGTGCTGCAGCGCGATGGGCGGGATGTCGGCCGGGTTCGCCTCGTCGGGCTGGGCGAGGTCCGCGGTGTAGGCGTGGACCGCCATGCCCTGCTCGGACATCCAGGCCACCGCGCAGCGCGTGTCGAGGCCGCCGCTGAACGCGATGCCGATGGCGGTGCCCTTGGGAGGAAGCGACTTGTAGATCCGGCTCATGGGAGGGGCCAAGTAGCAGAAATCCCGGCCGTGTTCCAGCGCGGGGCGGCGGCGGGGCGGCGGGCCCGCCGGAGCGGGTGGGCGGGCGCTCGCGCACCGTTCACCCACAGTCACCATCCGCGCCGCCGCCTGATCGCCGTCAAATCGCGCCTCCCGCGACGCGGTGCGGCACCGTCGCGCACCGCCGCGCCGAGAGCGCCCTGGATCCGCGGACCTGCGGCGCGTCCGCCGGCGGCGCGCGGCGCGCCGGCGGACCCGGGGGATTGCCGCGGCATCGCGCCGCATGCTTCGCTTCCGCACATGCCGCCTCGCACCGCGGCCCTGATCGCCGGCCTCCGCAGGATCGTCGCGATCGAGACCCTCCCCCCGGCGCCCCCCCCGGCGCCGCCGCGGTGCGAGCGGCGCAGCCTCCTCGGCCTCCTGTTCCTTCCCGAGCCCCTCCCGCTCGCGCCGCCCCGGCCGCGCCGGCGGGCGCGGTGGCTCGCCTGGCTCTTCCTCCCGGAGCCGCTCGACCGGGAGGGTCCCGATCCGGAGGTGCGGTGATGGAGCACGCACGCCACGTCTTCCGCGCCGCGCTGGTGGTCCTGGTGCTGCTCGCCGGCGTCGGGATCACCCGCGGCTTCCTGGTGCCGCCCACCTACGGGCTCCACGGCCCGTACCGCTGGGCCAACGTGGCGGAGCAGATGAACGCGCGGACGCCGGCCCACCGCGGACCGGCGGCCTGCGGCACCTGCCACGAGGACGAGCTGCGCCGTCGCGCGGCCGGCGCGCACCGCGCGGTGAGCTGCGAGATCTGCCACGGGCCGCTCCTCGCCCACGTCGCGGCCGACGGGCGCACGACCGCGCCGGCGGTGGACCGCTCCCCCGCGCTGTGCGCCCGCTGCCACCGCAAGGTGCTCGGCCGGCCCGCCGCCTTCCCGCAGGTGGTGCTCGAGGAGCACGTCTCCGGCCCGCTCGACGCCGGCGCCTGCCTCGCCTGTCACGACCCGCACGCTCCCACGCCGTAGCGGAGGCGATCATGGACGAACGCACGCCGTGCCCCGCGCCGACCGGAGGGCCCTCGACCCCGCGCGTCCTCGGCCGCCGCGCGTTCCTGGAGGACGTCCTCATCCTCTCCGGCGGGGCGGTGGCGTTCCTCGCCGGCGCCACCGCGGCGGCGCCCGCGGCGGCGGCGGAGGGCGCGGCCGGCGCGTCGCCGCTCGCCGAGGGCTACCAGCCCTGGGAGCACCGCTGGGCCTACCTGGTGGATCCCGAGAAGTGCATCGGCTGCGGCTCCTGCGTGCGGGCGTGCAGCGCCGAGAACCACGTGCCCGACGGCTTCTTCCGGACCTGGGTCGAGCGCTACGTCACCGGCATGGACGGGACCAGCGTGGACTCGCCGAACGGCGGCAAGGACGGCTTCCCGGCGCTCCAGGTCGCGTTCGTCGCGACGAAGTCCTTCTTCGTGCCGAAGATGTGCAACCACTGCCGCGAGACCCCCTGCATCCAGGTCTGCCCGGTGGGCGCCTCCTATCGCACGCCCGACGGCGTGGTGCTGGTGGACGGCGAGCGCTGCATCGGGTGCGCGTACTGCGTCCAGGCCTGCCCGTTCGGCAGCCGCTTCCTCTCGCCGGAGACGCACACGGCCGAGAAGTGCACCTGGTGCTACCACCGCATCAGCCGCGGGCTGCGCCCCGCCTGCGTCGAGGTCTGCCCCACCGGCGCGCGCGCGTTCGGCGACCTGCGGCGCGAGGGCGACCCGGTGCGCCACGCCATCGAGCACGACCGCGTCGCGGTGCTGCAGCCGCACCTGCGCACGGAGCCGCAGTGCTTCTACCTCCACCTCGACGGGGAGGTGCGGTGATGCCCCAGATCAGCGGCTTCGCGTTCCCGAACGACGTCCACGTGTGGTGGAGCCTGATGATCGTGATGTACCCCTACATCACGGGCTTCGTGGCGGGCGCGTTCATCGTGACCAGCCTGTTCCACCTGTTCGGCCGCACCGAGCTCCGGCCGGTGGCGCGCCTCGCCATGGCGACGTCGTTCTCGTTCCTGCTGGTGGCGTCGCTGCCGCTCCAGCTCCACCTCGGCCACCCGGAGCGCGGCCCGCTCGTGCTGGTCACGCCCCACTTCACCTCGGCCATGGCCGGCTTCGGGATGCTGTACGGCGGCTACCTGCTCGTCCTCGCGCTCGAGGTCTGGTTCGTCTGGCGGCGCGAGATCATCGACCGCGCCCGCCGCAGCCGCGGGGCGGCGCGCGCGTTCTACGCGACGCTCGCGCTCGGCACCTACGACACCGGCCCGGAGGCGCTGGCGGTGGACCACCGCGCCATCGCGGTGCTGGCCGGCATCGGCCTCCCCGGCGCCTGCATGCTCCATGGCTACGTGGGGTTCATCTTCGGCGCCATCAAGGCGAACCCGTGGTGGTCCACGCCGCTCATGCCCATCATCTTCCTGGTCTCGGCGGCGGTGTCGGGCATCGCGCTGCTGCTCGTGCTCTACCAGGCGGTCTCGAAGCTCCGCGGCCGGCCCGCGGACCAGCCCTGCGTCTCCTCCCTGGCGCGCTGGCTGTGGCTGTTCCTCATCCTCACGCTGTCGCTGGAGCTGCTCGAGATCCTGGTGATGGCCTACGAGCGCTCCGACTCGTGGCTGATCATCTCGGAGCTCATCACCACCCGGCTCGAGCTCTCCTACGTGACGGTCCAGATGATCGTGGGCGGGCTCATCCCGGTCATCCTGCTCGCGGTGGTGGTGCTGATGAACCGCTACCTGCACGCGCGCGTCCGCAACACGCTCTCCACCGTGGCGGCGCTGCTGTGCCTGCTGCAGGTGTTCTCGATGCGCTGGAACATCGTGATCGGCGGGCAGCTCCTCTCGAAGTCGCTGCGCGGGCTGCGCTCGCACTACGAGCCGGAGCTGTTCGGGCGCGAGGGCGTGCTCATGGCCCTCGCGCTGGTGCTCGCGCCGTTCGCGATCCTGTGGGTGTTCGACCGCGTGCTCGGGATCGACCCGCCCGGCGAGGCCGAGGCGGGGGCCGCCGGGGCCGGGGCCGCCGCGCACGCGACCCCGGCCGCGCCGGAGGGAGCCGCGGCCGCCGGGACCGGGCTGGGAGACGTTCACACTTAGCGAACGACGTGGAGGCGGGCCATGACGGACGGCGCGCCGGGGACGATCGAGGCGAGGTTGCAGGCGCTCACCGCGGCGGTCGAGCGGCTGGAGCGGCGGGTGGGCGCGCTGGAGGGCCAGGCGATCGCGCCACGGAGCGCGCCCGCGCGGGCCGCCGGGGACGGCGCGACCGGGCGCGGGCCGGCCGCCGACGCGGCCGCGCTCGCCGGCGGGCTGACCCTGGCCGGCCGCAGCTTCCTGGTGCTGGCGGGCGCGTTCGTGCTGCGGGCCGTCACCGACGCCGGCCGGCTCCCGCCCTGGCTCGGGGTGGGCCTGGGGCTGGCGCTCGCGCTGGCGCTGCTCGCGCTCGGCGACCGCGCCGGGCGCGCGCGGCCGCGGGCGGGCCGGCCCGGGCGAGCGCCATCGCCCACGGCCTCACCGCTGCGCTGGTGGGGTTCCCGCTCGTGTTCGAGGCGGCCACCCGCTTCCGGCTGCTCGGCCCCGGTGCGGCGGCCCTCGCGCTGGCGGCGCTCGCCGGCCCGGCGCTGGCGGTCTCGGCCCGCCGCCGCCTGCCCGCGCTCGCCTGGATCGCGGCGCTCGGCGCGCTCGGGACCGCGCTCGCGCTCGCCGCCGCCTCCGGCCGGTTCGCGCCGGCGACCGTGGTGCTCGTCGCGGTGGGGACCGCCACGCTGTGGATGGGCTACGTGCTCGACTGGTACGGC
>NZ_BAZG01000023.1 GCF_000964525.1 Anaeromyxobacter sp. PSR-1 | reverse complement strand
GGCCTGGCATTGGTGTGTTTCGGAATGATTTGCAAACTCAAGGAATGCGGTTTCCGCATCCTTAGTAGGCTTGCTATTCAGTTTTCAAAGACCGAACGCCACCCCTCGTTCCCGATCCAACCGCACCGGGCCGAGCCTTGAACGTCGCGGAGTCGCGAGGACAACCGTTCCGTCTCAAGGATGGGTGCAGCTTCCTGCTGCCACACCCGTTCGCGCCACAAGATCTTCCGTGACGCGAGGGAGTCGGTATCTACACCGGCTCCGTTTCCCCGTCAACCCCGCGTCATCGACATTTTCTCGTCGATTTCCGCGGGTTGAAGGGGCGCTGCTTCTACCCCTTCATCGGGAACCCGTCAAGAGCAGCGCGTCCTGCCTCGCTGCGCTCAGGTGGGGCGACCTTCTAGCCTTCACCCTCGGGCCCGTCAAGCGCGAAACCAGGAAACTTGCAGCCACTTCCCGGCCCCTCGTCCGACGGGGCGCGTCTTCTACCTTCGCCCCCCGCGGCCGTCAACCGGAATCCGCGGCGCGCCGGTCCGGAGCGACCGCGGGCCCGCTACGACGCCCAGCCGCCGAGCGGCGCGGCGCTGCGGCGGCAGGCCTCGGCCACGCGCGCGGCCTCCGGATCCCACCGGCCGGCGTGGCGCAGCCGCTCGTGCCGCACGATCGCCTGGAGCTGCGCCAGCGCGCCCTCCAGCACGTCGTTCACCACCACGTAGTCGTACGAGCCGAGGCCGCGCGCGACCTCGGCGCGCGCCGCCACCAGCCGGCGGCGGATCGTCTCGTCGCTGTCCGTGTCGCGCCCGCGCAGCCGCCGCTCCAGCTCCGCCTCGTCCGGCGGCAGCACCAGCACGGTGGCCGCCTGCTGCGGCCAGGCGGCCTTGATCTGCGCCCCGCCCTGCACGTCGATGTCGAACAGCGCCAGCTTCCCGGCGGCGAGCGCCTCGTCCACCGTGGCGCGGAGCGTCCCGTAGCGCTGCCCGTGCACCTCGGCCCACTCCGCGAACGCGCCCTGCGCCACCAGCTCGGCGAACCGCTCCGCCGTGACGAAGTGGTAGTCCACGCCCTCCCGCTCGGCGCCGCGCGGCGCGCGGGTGGTGGCCGAGATCGAGAACACCGCGTCGGGCGACGCCTCGCGCAGCCGGTGCGCCAGCGTGGTCTTCCCCGCGCCCGAGGGCGCCGAGAGCACCAACAGCAGGCCCGGGAGGCGCTCGTGCGCGGCCGCGTCACTCGACATTCTGCACCTGCTCGCGCATGCGCTCGATCTCCGCCTTGAGCGCCACCACGATCCCCGCCACCTCGGCGCTCTGCGACTTCGACCCGATGGTGTTCACCTCGCGGTGCATCTCCTGGACGAGGAAGTCGAGCTTGCGGCCGGCGGGCTCCGCCGACGCGAGCAGCGCGCGCACCTGGGCGAGGTGGCTGTGCAGCCGCGTGATCTCCTCGGCCACGTCGGTCCGGTCGGCGAAGAGCGCCACCTCCTGCGCCAGCCGGGCCGGGTCGAGCGCCATCCCCTGCGTCAGCTCGGCGATGCGCTCCTGCAGCCGCGTCCGGTACTGCTCCACGAGGCGCGGCGACAGCTCGGCCACGCGCGCCACCATCTGCTCGACGGCGTCGAGCCGCGCGCCGAGGTCGCGCGCCAGCGCCGCGCCCTCTCGCGCGCGCATCTCCACCAGCGCGTCGAGCGCCGGGGCGAGCGCGGCCCGCGCGGCGGTACCGGCCGCCGCGGCGTCCACGGTGCGCTCCTCCAGCCGGACCACGCCGTCCGCGGACAGCACGTCCGCGAGCGTGATCGCGCCCGGGAGCCCGAGCCGCGCCTGGATCTCGCCGAACGCGCGGGCGTAGGACTCGGCCAGCGCGACGTCCACGCGAGGCGCCAGCCCGCCGCCGGCCGTGGCGCGCCGGACGGCGACCTCCACGCCGCCGCGCGCCAGCCGCTCCTTCACCGCCTTGGCGATCTCGTGCTCGAGCGCGGCGAGCTCGCGGGGGAGGCGGACCTTCACCTCGCAGTACTTGTGGTTGACGGAGCGGACCTCGACGTCCACCTCCTCGCCCGAGGCGGCGCCGTGGCCCGCCCCGAACCCCGTCATGCTGCGGATCATCGGCGACTCCCGGGGGTTGGACGCATCGGCCCCGGACCGTAGTCCCCGGCCCGGGGGGCGTCAAGGCAGCCGCGGGCGGGCCGCCCCCGGCTCACGGGAGCGGGCGCGCCTCGTCGAGGAGCATCACCGGGATGTCGTCCTCGATGCGGAACGCGAGCCGGCAGCGGTTGCAGCGGATCTCGTGATCCGCCTCGCGGAACTCCAGCTCGCCCTTGCACTTCGGGCAGGCCAGGATGTCCTTCAGCTCGGGCGACAGCGCCATGCGTGCTCCTCCGCGCGGAGCTTAGTCCGCGCCGCGGGCCGGCGGCAAGGCGAGCACCTGCGCGAGGAAGCGCTCCACCGCCTCGCCGCGCGCCGCCTCGGTGAACAGCGCCGCCATCCGCTCGCGCGCGGCCGCGCCCAGCGCGCGGGCCCGCGCCGGCGCCCCGAGCAGCTCGAGGAGCGCGGCGGCGAGCGCGGGGACGTCGCCCTCCGGCGCGAGCAGCCCGGTGGTGCCGTCCACGATCGCCTCGGCGGGCGCGCCGAAGCGGTAGGCCACGCCGGGCCGGCCCGCGGCCATGCCCTCCAGGAGCGCGCGGCAGGTCCCGTCGTTGCCCTCCGCCAGCAGCACGTTCACGTCGAACGTCCGGTAGGCCGCGGCCAGCTCCGGGCCGGTGCGGTAGCCCGCGAACACGACCTGGCGCTGCAGCCCGCGGTGCGCCACGCGCACCCGGATCGCCTCCTCGCCCTCCCCCCGGCCGACGATCACCAGGCGCGCCTCTGGCAGCCGGTCGGCGACGTCCCGGAACGCGTCCACCAGGTCCTCGTGGCGGCGGCCGGGCTTGATGCGCGAGACGATCCCGGCCACCGGCGCGCCGGCCTCGATCCCGAGCGCCGCGCGCAGGTCCGGCCCGTCGGGCCGGAACGCCTCCGCGTCCACCGCGCCGCGCGTCGCGAGCACCCGCTCCTCCGGGAGCCCGAAGCGCTCCACCAGCGCCCGCGCGTGCGCCTCGCACACCGCGACGAGGCCGTCGGTGGCCCGGTGCTGCAGGCGCTGGAGCGGATCGGTGCGCAGCGAGCGCGACGAGTGGACGGTGCGGACCACCCGCCGTCCGCCGCGCCGGCGCAGCGCCAGGAGCGCGAGCGCGTGGTCGTGCGAGAAGTTCGCGTGCAGCACGTCGAAGTCGCGCGCCGCCGCGGCCAGGCGGCGCACGTCGCGCAGGTAGGCGATCGGCCCGGACCTGGTGGAGAGCGCCAGGTCCTCGCGCGGCGGGAACCCCCGCGCCCGGAGCGCCTCGCGCAGGTTCCCCTCCCGCACCGCGTCCACCGCCACCTCCACGCGGTGCCCGCGGGCGCGCAGCTCGCGCGCGACCGAGGCCATCGGCTCGGCGGGGCCGGTCCACCACGCGGACGAGAGCAGCTCCAGCACGCGCATGGGGGCCCCGCTCGCGCGCACCGGCGCGCTCATCCCTTCCGCGTGGCGTCGAGCTTCGCGATGAGCTCGGTGGTGGAGTGGTCCTTCGGGTCGCCGGCCACCGCCACCCGGCCGCCGTAGGCGCGCACCTCGGCGGCCTCGGGGATGGTGTCGGGCGTGTAGTCGGTCCCCTTCACCTGCACGTCGGGCCGCAGCGCCCGGATCACCGGGACGACGTCCTTCGAGTCGAACAGCACCACGTGGTCCACGCACTCGAGCGCGGCCACGATCTCGGCCCGCTCGGCCTCCGGGACCACCGGGCGGCCGTCGCCCTTGTTCGCGCGGGTGGACGCGTCCGAGTTCACCGCCACCACCAGCAGGTCGGCCTCGGCCCGGGCGCCCTCCAGGTAGCGGAGGTGGCCGACGTGGAACAGGTCGAACACGCCGTTCGCGAGCGCCACGGAGCGCCCGGCGGCGGTGGCGCGGGCGCGCACCGCGGGCAGGTCCTCGAGCGCGACGCGCTTGCGGGCGAGGCGGCTCACGGCCGGAGCAGCTCCGCCTGGAGCTCCTCGCGCGAGACGGTGGCGGTGCCCGGCTTCTGCACCACCAGCGAGCCGGCCACGTTCGCGAGCCGGGCCGCCGCGACGGGGTCGCCCCCGGCGGCGAGGCCCGCGCTGAAGGTGGCCGCCACGGTGTCCCCGGCGCCCGTCACGTCCACGGCGTCCTGGCTGCCGTGCGCCGGCACGTGGACCGGCGGGGCGCCGCGGCGGAACACCGACATGCCGTTCCGGCCGCGCGTCACCAGCAGCACGTCGCAGTCCACGCGCTTCAGCAGCGCCCGCGCCGCCTTCTCCAGCCCGCCGGGCTGCGCCAGCGAGACGCCGGAGGCGGTCTCCAGCTCGACCTCGTTCGGCTTCACCATGGTGAGGCCGGTGAACGCGCGCAGGTTGTAGCGGGAGTCCACGCACACCGGGACGCCGCCGCGCTTCAGGGCGCGGAGCGCCTCGATGGCGGCCGGACCGAGCGCCCCGGAGCCGTAGTCGCTCGCCAGCACGGTCCCGGCGCGGCGCCCGGCCCGCTCCAGCTCCTTCACGAGCCGGCGCTCGGCGGTGGCCGGGAGCGGCGCGCGCGGCGCCCGGTCCAGGCGGATCATCTGCTGGCGCCGGGTGGAGCGCCCGCCCGCCAGGATGCGGGTCTTGGCCTCGGTCTCGCGGCCGGGCACCCGCTGGATGCCGCTCACGTCCACGCCCAGGCCGGTCAGCTCCTGGAGCAGCGCGCCGCCCACGCCGTCGTCGCCCACCACGCCGACCGCGCGCACCTTCACGCCCAGCGCGGCCAGGTTCGCGGCGGCGTTGCCCGCCCCGCCCGCCTTCAGCTCGGAGGACTCGTAGCGGACGATGAGCACCGGCGCCTCGCGGCTGATCCGCTCGGTCTCGCCGTACACGTACTCGTCGGCCACGAAGTCGCCCACCACCACCACCTCGCGCTCCGGGAAGCGGGGCAGGAGGCTGGCGAGCGAGGGCAGCTCGGGTTCCCTGGGGCGGCGCACGCGCGTTTCCTACCGCGCGCGGGTTTGGCCCGTCAATCGCGCACCTCGCGGCGCGCCCCTCCACGCCGGGTGCCCGCGCGCCCTACACGCGCGCGCCGCCGGGCGGCGGGAGGCTGCGTCACGCGACCGCGCCCGCGCTCCCGGCCCCCTCGCCGTCCGGGCGCGTCTTCCACCGGCGGTGCAGCCAGTACCAGCGATCCGGGTGCGCGCGGACGTGGCGCTCCAGGCGGTCGTTCAGCTCCTGGAGGAAGGCGACCACGTCGCGGTCGCGATCGCCGGTGTCGGGCGGGTCGATCGGCCCCTCGATGACCACCTTGTGCCGGCCGTCGCCGAGCGGCACCGAGACCGTGAACACCACCGCCGCCCCGGTCCGCATGGCCAGCACCGCCGGCGTCGCCGCGGTGGCCGCCGGCACGCCGAAGAACGTGGGGAACACCGCGCGCCGGCGCGGCTGGTTCTGGTCGATCACGTAGCCGAGCACGCGGCCCGCCTTGAGCGAGCGGGTGGCGGCCTGGAGCGTCTGGCCGCGGCGGACCACGAGGTCCTCCACGCCGGCCCGCTCGCGCGCCTTGCGCCAGCCGTCGTTGGCGCCGGACTTGCCCATGGGGCGCGAGATCATGGTGATGGGCACGCCGCGCCGGGTCATGGCGGCGGCGAGCACCTCGAAGTTGCCGAAGTGCCCGGTGCAGGCGATGACGCCCTTCCCTCGCGCGCGGGCCGCCTCGAAGCGGTCCCAGCCCTCCACCTCGAAGATCCGCTCCAGGTCCGCCGGGGCCAGCGCCGGCACCCGCAGGAACTCCGGGATCATCTGCCCCAGGTTCCGGTAGGTGGCGCGCGCGATCGCCCGGCGCTCCGCCTCGGGGCGGTCGGGGAAGGCGAGCCGCAGGTTCTCGAGCACCACGCGGCGACGGATGCCGAGCCCCCAGACCAGCGCGCCGAGCGCGGCGCCGAGCGCCATGATCCAGCGGTACGGGAGGCGGGCGAAGATCCAGCCGAGCAGGCGCATGTTCAGGCCACCGGGGCGCGCGGCGCCGGTCGGGGTTGGGGGGCGGCGAGCGCCGCGTCGAGCGCGGCCTCGAGGACGTCGGCGCCGCGCAGGAGCTCCGCGTCCACCCGGACGACGCGCAGCCGGTCCGCCGCCGCCGCGGCCAGCGCGGGCTCGAGGCGGACCGCGTCCTTCTCGGTGGTGACCACCCAGGCGCAGCCCGCGGCCGCGGCCTCGCGGAGCACCGCCTCCAGCTCGCCCTCGGTGAAGCGGTGGTGGTCGGGGAAGGCGCGGGCGAGCGCCACCTCGGCGCCGAGCGCCTCGAGCGTGCGGAGGAAGCCCGCCGGCCGGGCCAGGCCCGAGAGCGCGGCGACGCGGCGGCCCCGGAGCGCCTCGAGCGCCCCCGCGTCCCGCAGCGCGCCGTCGAGCAGCGCGGTGGGGGCGTGGCGCGACTCCACCGGCGCGCGCCCGGTCGCGTCGCGGGCCAGCGCGCGCAGCGCCTCCAGCCGCTCCGGCGCGGCCCGGTCCGCGTGCGACAGCCACACCAGCCCGGCGCGGCGCAGCGCGCTCGGCGGCTCGCGGTTCGGCCCGCGCGGCAGGAGGTGGCCGTTGCCGAACGGGTTCGAGGCGTCGAGCACCACCACGTCGAGGTCCCGCGCGAGCGCGCGGTGCTGGAAGCCGTCGTCGAGCACCAGCGCGTCGGCGCCGAGCGACTCCACCGCGGTGCGGGCCAGCTCGGCGCGGCGCGGCCCGCACAGCACCGCCACGCCGGGGAGGCGCCGCGCGAGCAGCGCCGGCTCGTCGCCGGCCTCGGCCGCGGGCAGCAGGGCGCCCGCGCCGTCGGACGCGACCCGGGCGTCCGCACGCGCTGCGCCGTAGCCGCGCGAGAGGATCGCCACCCGGCGCCCGCGGGCGGCCAGGCGCGCCGCCACCGCCAGCGCGGCGGGCGTCTTGCCGGCCCCGCCCACCGCCAGGTTGCCGATGGAGACGACCGGCGCCCCGGCCCGGGCGGCCGGCAGGACCCCGCGGTCGTACAGCGCGCCCCGGAGCGCCGCGGCCGCGCGGAACGGCGCCTCGGCGAGCAGCAGCGGCGCGCCCGCCAGCGCCCCCAGGGCGCCGGGCCGCTCGCGCCACCAGATCGCCTCGAGCCCGCTCATCGCCGCAGCATCTCTCGCGCGCTGGCCAGCACCGCCTGCGGGGCCAGGTCCGCCAGGCAGCGGTGGTGACCCTCGGGGCAGTAGTCGCCGCCGTGGTTGGAGCAGGGCGAGCAGGAGAGGCCGAGCGAGAGCGCGCGCCCGGGCGGCGGGGGACCCCAGCGCGCGACCGAGGTCGGCCCGAACAGCGCCAGCACCGGCGTGCCGACCGCCGTCGCGAGGTGCACCGGGCCCGAGTCGCACGCGATGAGGAGCTGCACGCGGGCGATGGCGGCGGCGAGCGCGTCGAGCGGCAGGAAGGACAGGTCGGCCGCGACCTTCGCGCGGGTGGCGGCGCGGAACGCCGCGAACGCGTCGCGGTCGCCGGGGCCGCCGCACAGCACGATGCGCACGCCCTCGGCGTGCAGCGCGTCGGCGACCGCCGCGAACCGCTCGGCCGGCCACCGCTTGGTGGCCCAGCGCGCGCCGGGGGCGAGCGCCACCGCCGGCGCCTCGACGCCCTGCAGCGCGTCGGCGGCGAGCGCGCGCGCCTGCGGCGAGAGCGCGATCTTGAGCGGCCCCGGGCCGCTCACGCCGAGGGACGCCACCGCCTCGCCGTAGAGCTGCGTCTGGTGCGCGCGGACCAGCGGCGGGTCGGAGCCGAACACCGACAGGAGCGCCCGGAGCGCGGTGCGCCGCTTGAACGCGGTGCGCAGCGGGGCCGCGGCGCGGGCCACCACCGCGCTCCGCACCTTGTTCTGCAGGTCGATGACCACGTCGAACCGCCCGCGCAGGCGGGCGGCCAGCGGCAGCGCGGCGTTCGGGCCCTCCCGCGCCAGCCGGTGCACCGCGGCGAGCTCGGGCAGCCCCTCCAGCAGCGGCGCGTAGAGCGCGTCGGTGACCCACTCGATCCGCGCGGACGGGAAGCGCGCGCGGAGCGGCTCCAGCAGGCTGGTCGCGAGCACCACGTCGCCCATCGCGCTGTAGCGGATGACGAGGATGCTGGAGGGATCGCTCACGCGGCGGCCACCTTCCCGCGCGGCAGGATCGAGAGCATGTGGTCCACGTTGCGCGCGCTCGCGCCGCGGATGGCCCCCACCGAGCGGCGCGCCAGCGCGCCCAGCTCCTGCAGCTGATCGGGGCGCGAGAGCAGCTCGTCCGCCACCTTGAGCAGCTTCTCGGGCGTGGCGACCTGGATGCCTCCCCTGCCCTGCAGCACCTGGACCGAGTCCTTGAAGTTCTCCATGTGCGGGCCGAACAGCACCGGCCGCCCCTGCGCGGCCGGCTCGAGCACGTTCTGGCCGCCGCGGGTCACGAAGCTCCCGCCCACGAACACCAGCGTGGCCAGCCCGTAGGCGGCCGCCAGCTCGCCGATGGTGTCGAGCACGGTGACCTGCGCGTGCCCGGCCGCCGCGCCGCCGCTGCGCAGGCGCACCGAGAGCCCCGCCTCGGCGGCGAGCGCCATGATGCGCCCGGAGCGCTCCACGTAGCGCGGCGCGACCACGAGCTGCAGCCGCGGGTGGCGCGCCAGCAGCTTGCGGTACGCCTCCAGGATCAGCTCCTCCTCGCCCTCGTGCGTGGAGCCGGCCATGAGCACCGGCGCGCCCGCGTGCAGCCCCATCTCCGCGCGCAGCGCCTCGGCCTTGCCGCCCTCGGCGGCGTCCAGCACCAGCGCGTCGAACTTGGTGTTGCCCGTCACCCAGACCCGGTCCGGCGCGGCCCCGAGCGCGAGCACGCGCTCGGCCTCCTCGTCGGAGCGCATCAGGAAGCAGTCGATGCGGCGCAGCGGGTTCCCGATCGCGAGGAACAGCGCGCGGTACCGCGAGAGGTTCTCCGGGTTGAAGCGGCCGTTGGTGAGCGCGATGCGCACCCCGGCCTTGTGGGCGGAGCGGATCAGGTTGGGCCAGATCTCGGTGTACTCGAGCACGAGCAGGTCCGGCTCGAGCGCCCGCACCGCCCGGCGGGTCGCGCCCGGGAGGTCGTACGGCGCGTACACCACCACGTCCGCCAGGCCGCCCAGCTTCTTGCGCGCCATGGCGAGGCCGCTGTTCGTCATGGTGCTGACGATCACGCAGCACCCCGGCATCCGCGCCTTCAGCTCCGCCATCATGGGCTGGAGCGAGAGCAGGTCGCCGGCGCTCGCCCCGTGCAGCCAGATGCGCGGGCTGCCGCGGCCCCGGTCCAGCGAGCGCTTGTACAGCCCGAGCCGCTGGGGGATCCCGTGGCGCAGCTTGGGATGCGTGAGCAGGAACGGCAGCCCGATCACGAACAGCAGGTAGGTGGCGATGGCGTAGACGAGGTGCACGGCTGGCCGCTTCTTACTCGATGCGGACCGGGTTCGTGAAGATCCAGCGACGCCCGTCGAGCGCGACCTCGGCGCGGTAGTCGCCCGGCGGGCACCGGCCGCCGCAGCGGAAGGTGCCGCCGGCGCTGCCGTCGCGCGCGGCCTCGAAGCGCCCGGCCGGCGCCCCGTCGTGGAGGAGGGTGTACGTCCGGGACCCCGCCGCGGCGCCGTGGAGCGACAGCGAGAGCGCCCCCTCCGCCGTGGGGGTCAGCCGCACCCCCGCGGCCGGCGCGAGGCCGTCGAGGACGCACGCGGCGCGGCCGTCCAGCAGGGCGGCGCGGACCGCGGCCGCGTCGCGCGCGGCGTCGCCGCCCAGGGTCACCGGCACGTGCATGGAGAACGCGCCGAACGCGGCGGCGTACCCCGGGTAGCCGTGCGCGTCGGCGGAGCAGAGCAGCACGTGCGCCGGCGCGGGACCGGCCCCGGCCGCGGCCCGCGCGCGGCGCAGCTCGCCGTCCAGCCGGCGCAGCTCGTCGGCGGGGTCGTCCAGCAGCGCCAGCACCGCGCGCGGCGGGTCCCAGGGCAGCACCGCCAGCGCCTCGAGCACGCGGCGGAGGTCGCGGTCGGCGAGCGCCCGGTACCACGCCGTGTCGTTGGAGATCACCTCGAGGCCGCGCCACGCCCCGCCGCCCCACCCCGTGAACGCGCGGCGCGGGTGGAGCGGGTGGGCGATCACCGCCTGCCCGCCCAGCGCGCGGATGGCGGCGAGCGCGTCGCCGTCGCGCTCGGCGCGGGTGAGCGCGCGCGACACGCCCAGCGCCACCACGTGCCCCTGGCGCGTGGACGCCTCGGTGGCGGGGACGAGCAGGACGCCGTCCTGGTAGCGGGGCTCGGCCGGCGCCAGGACGTCGTGGTCCGAGACCACCACGAAGCGCAGCCCGGCGGCCCGGGCCGCCCGGGCCACCTCGTCGAGCGTCCCGCGCCCGTCGCTCGCGGTGGTGTGCACGTGCCAGGCGCCGCGCGCCTCGGCCGCGGCCAGCGCCGGGCTGGCCTGCGCCTCCCGCAGCCCGCGGCGCTGCCAGGCCACCGCGCCGAACGCGAGGTAGCCGACCACCGCCGCGGCCAGCGCGAGCGCGAGGAGCCGCCGCATCGGCTAGACCGCGCCGGCGCGGGCCCCCTGCCGCTCCGCGCCCTCCGCGATGCGGTGGAGGCGCGCGTACTCGCCGCCGCGCGCGACCAGGGTGGCGTGGTCCCCGGCCTCCACCACCCTGCCGCCGGCGATCACCACGATGCGGTCGGCGTTGCGGATGGTCGAGAGCCGGTGCGCGATCACCAGCGTGGTGCGGCGGCTCGCGCCCTCGATGGCCATCAGCGAGTCGAGCGCCCGCTGCACCTCGCGCTCGCTCTCGGCGTCGAGCGCGCTCGTGGCCTCGTCGAGGATGAGGATGGGCGCGTCCTTCAGGAACGCGCGCGCGATGGCGATGCGCTGGCGCTGGCCGCCGGACAGCAGCACGCCCTTCTCGCCCACCACCGTGTCGTACCCCTGCGGCAGCGCGCGGATGAACTCGTGCGCCTGGGCCAGCCGGGCCGCCTGCTCCACGTCGGACTGCGACACCTCGGGCCGGCCGTAGGCGATGTTGGCGCGGATGCTGTCGTTGAACAGCACCGTCTCCTGCGTCACCAGCGCGAGCTGCGCGCGCAGGCTCGCGAGCGTCACCTCGCGCAGGTCCACGCCGTCCACGGTGATGCGCCCGGCGGTCGGGTCCCAGAACCGCGGCAGCAGGTTCGCGACGGTGGTCTTGCCGCCGCCGGAGGCGCCCACCAGCGCCACCACCTCGCCCCTGCGGACCTCGAGCGAGAAGCCGGTCAGCACCGGCCGCTCGCCGTAGGAGAAGGAGACGTCCTCGTAGCGGATGGCCTCGCGGAACGGCGCGAGCGCGGCGCGGCCCGCGTCGGGCACGGCGCTGGGCGTGTCGAGGATCTCGAAGATGCGGTCGCCGGCCGCGGCCCCCTGCATCGCGATCTGCCCCATGCGCCCGAGCTGCTTCACCGGCGTGTAGAGGAGCAGCACCGCCGCGACGAACGAGAAGAACTTCGCCGCCTCCAGCTCGCCCGCCAGGATCCGGCCGCCCACCCACCAGATGGCCGCGGCCAGGCCGGCCGCGCCCATGATCTCCATGAGCGGCGAGGAGAACGCGCGGACCAGGAAGCTGCGCCGCAGGATGCGGATGAGCCGCGCGTTCGCGTCGGCGAAGCGGCGGGACTCCCAGGCCTCCATCCCGTACGCCTGCACCACCCGCATCCCGCTGACCGCCTCCTGCACCATCTCGGAGAGCTCGCCGCCGGTCTTCTGCGCGTGGCTGGTCACCCGCTTCAGCCGCTTCGCCAGCCGCACCACCGGGAGCAGCGTGGCGGGCACCGCGCCGAAGGCGATGAGCGACATGCGCCAGTCGAGCACGAAGCAGTTCACCAGCATCACCACCACGGTGAGCCCGTCGCGCACGTAGCTCGGCACGGCGTTCGACACCGCCACGTCCACCGCCAGCACGTCGGCGGAGAAGCGCTGCAGGATGTCGCCCGAGTGGCGCCGCGTGTAGAAGCCCGGCGAGAGCTTCAGCAGGTGATCGAACAGCGCCTTGCGGATGTCGGCGATGACCCGCTGGCCGACCATGCCGATCAGGTAGAACTGGCCGAAGTAGGCGAACCCCTTCACCACCGAGACGAGCACGATGACCACCGGCAGCGCCGCCAGGATGGCGGCGCGGTCGGTGTGGGCGAGCATGCCCTCGAGGTCGACCGAGTCGGGGAGGAACTTGCCCAGCGTGGCCACCGCGCCCGTGTCCCCGGTGAACAGGAACTGGAGCGCGGGGCCGAGCAGGTTGACGTAGACCGCGGTGGTGATGGACAGCACCGCCATGCAGGCGATGGCCGCCAGGAGCCGTCCCTTGTACGGCAGGACGAAGCGGAAGAGGCGAAGGTAGGCGCGCAAGGAGGGGCCATCCTAGTCCAGATCGCCCCCCGGTGCAGCGCTGCGGTCGGGCCCGGCCGGCCGCCCGCTACTTCTCCTCCTCCACCCCCTTCACCTTCCCGTCGGCGCGCCGCCGCTCGATGATCTTCTGCGCGATGTGCGGCGGGACCGGGTCGTAGTGCGAG
Source organism: Anaeromyxobacter sp. PSR-1 (assembly GCF_000964525.1). GTDB lineage: Bacteria > Myxococcota > Myxococcia > Myxococcales > Anaeromyxobacteraceae > Anaeromyxobacter. The sequence continues at coordinate 27,578 of NZ_BAZG01000023.1, read as the reverse complement.
GGCTCCATGGTGAAGTAGCCCACGCCCTGGGTGAGCGAGCGCAGGTCGGCGTCGTAGCTCATGGCCTCCGCGTGCGGGCAGGTGGCGCGGATGAGCACGCCGCGCGCCAGCGGCTCCATGCCCTGGACCTTGGCGCGCCGGCTGTTCAGGTCGCCCATCACCGCGCCCACGTACTCCTCGGGGACGCGCACCTCGAGCTTCATGATGGGCTCGAGCAGGATGGGCCGGGCCTCGAGCACCGCCTTCTTGAACGCCATCGAGCCGGCGACCTGGAACGCCATGTCGGAGCTGTCCACGTCGTGGTAGCTGCCGAACACCAGCCGGGCCCGGAAGTCCACCACCGGGTAGCCGGCCAGCGGGCCGGAGGAGAGCGCGCCGCGGATGCCCTTCTCCACCGACGGGATGAACTGGCGCGGGATGACGCCGCCCACGATCGCGTCCTCGAACTCGAAGCCCTCGCCGCGGGGCTTGGGCTGCAGCTCGACGTGGGCGTCGCCGTACTGCCCGTGGCCGCCGGTCTGCCGCTTGAACTTGCCCTGCGCCTTGGCGGCCGCCGTGATGGTCTCGAGGTAGGCCGGGCTCGGCGGCGTGAGCGTGATCTCCACGCCGTGCTTGCGCTTGGCGCGCTCCACCGTGACGTCCAGGTGCGCCTGGCCCATGCCCTGGAGCAGCATCTCGCCGGTCTCGGTCGAGCGCGTCAGCTCGAGCGACGGGTCCTCCTCGATGATCTTCTGGAGCGCGGCCGCCGCCTTGTCGTCGCCGGCCTTGGCGTGCACCGCGTAGGACACCGGCCGCACGTGCTGCGCGAACGGCGGCAGCGCGATGGGCACGTCGCGGTCGCAGAGCGTGTCGCCGGTGTGCGCGTCCTTGAGCTTCACCAGCACCACGAAGTCGCCCGGCCCCGCCTCGTTCACCTCGACGGTCTGCGCGCCGTCGGTCCGGTACAGGTGCCCGATGCGCTCCTCGGTGCGGGTCCGCGGGTTCACCACGGTGGCGTCGGCCCGGAGCGTGCCGGAGAACACCCGCAGGTAGTCGATGCGCCCGGCGAAGTGGTCGATGGTGGTCTTGAAGACCTGGGCCGAGAACGGCGCGTCCGGCGCGGCGCTGCGCACCGTCTCCTTGCCGTGGACGTCCTTGCCCTTCACGACCCGCGCCTCGGGCCCCGGCAGGATCCGCACGGCGAGGTCGAGCAGCTCGCGCACGCCCACGCCGGACTTCGCGCCGGCGCACGCCACCGGCAGGAAGCGCTGCGCCGCCGCGCCCGCGGCCAGGCCGCGCAGGATCTCCTCCTCCGCGAGCGGCGCGCCGTCCAGGTACTTCCCGAGCAGCTCGTCGTCGGACTCGGCCGCCGCCTCGACCAGCGCGGTGCGCAGGCGCTCCGCCTCCTCCCGCGCCTCGGCGGGGATCTCCGCCTCGGTCCACTGGCCGAAGCCCTTCCCGTCCCAGGCGTGCAGCTTCATCGTGACGAGGTCGGCGAGCCCCTTGACCCGGTCCGGCCCGAACACCGGCAGCTGCAGCGGGATGGCCTTCACCTTGAGCGAGCTCTCGATGTCCTCGAGCGCCTCGTGGAAGTCGGCCTGCTCGTGGTCGAGCCGGGTGATCACCGCGAACGCGGGGCGCCCGGACTCGGCCAGCACGTCGTAGGTCCGCTCGGAGCGGTTGTGCGCGCCGTCCGCCGCGGAGATGGCCAGGATGGCGCCGTCGGTGACCTGCAGCGCCCACTCCACCTCGGTGAGGAACGCGGCGAAGCCGGGGCAGTCGAGCACGTGGAACGACCGGCCGTTCTCCTCGAAGCTCTCCGGGTGCAGCGAGAGCGTGAAGTTGCGCTTCTTCTCCTCGGGCTCGGCGTCCAGGCGGGCCGTCGAGCCGTCGGGCGCCGCGCGCTTCGCGTCGGCGACGCGCAGCAGCGCCTCGACGAGCGCGGTCTTCCCGGCGCCGTCGGCGCCGAGCATCGAGAAGGTGCGGATCACGCGGGTGTTCGCCATGGCGTCGGTCTCCATCAGCCCGTCGCGCCGGAGCGTGCGGGGCGTGAGGTTCGCTGCCCGGAAGCCGGCGCGTGGAGACGCCGGCGGCGTCGGCCTAGCATGCTACGGGTCCCCCCACCCGCGCCACGGCTTCTTTCGCAGCGCGCGGGCGCGCGCGGCCGACCCGCCCCGCGCGGCCCCGGGCGTCCCGCCCCGCCCGCGGCCGGACGCCGCAGCGCCGGCGCTCAGCGCGCCTCGCCCGCGGTCAGCTCGGGGAAGTCCTCCTGCCAGAACTCCAGCGGGCCGCGGGGCGCGGAGGGCGCGCGCGCCTGCTCGCGGCGCCGCAGCTCCACCCGCCGGATCTTCCCCGACACCGTCTTGGGCAGCTCGGAGAACTCCAGGCGGCGGATGCGCTTGTACGGGGCCAGCCGGCGGCGCAGGAACCGGAAGATCTCCAGCGCCAGCTCGCGGTCCGGGGCGCGCCCCGGCTTCAGGATGATGAACGCCTTGGGCAGCAGCCCGCGCACCTCGTCCGGGCTCGGCACCACCGCCGCCTCCGCCACCGCGTCGTGCTCGATGAGCGCGCTCTCCAGCTCGAACGGGCTGATCCGGTAGTCCGAGCTCTTGAACACGTCGTCGGAGCGGCCGACGTAGGTGATGTAGCCCTCCTCGTCGCGGGTGGCGACGTCGCCGGTGTGGTAGTGCCCGTGGCGGGTGACGAAGTCGTTCAAGTTCACGTCGCCCTCGTAGCCCGCCATGAGCGACGCCGGCCGGGCCTCGAGGTCGATGCAGATCTCGCCCTCCTCCGGCGCGGGGCGCCCCTCCTCGTCGAGGAGCGCGATCTTGTAGCCGGGGAGCGGCCGGCCCATGGAGCCGGGCTTGAGCTTCTGGCCGGGCGAGTTGCCGATCTGGCAGGTGGTCTCGGTCTGCCCGTAGCCGTCGCGGATGGTGATGCCCCAGGCCTGCCGCACCTTCTCGATCACCTCCGGGTTGAGCGGCTCGCCCGCGCTGAGCAGCTCGCGGAGCTTCACCCGGTGCTTCGCCAGGTCCTCCAGGATCAGCATGCGCCACACCGTGGGCGGCGCGCACATGGTGGTGATCTCGTGCCGCGCCAGCACCTCGAGCGTGCGGGCGGCGCTGAAGCGGGCGTAGTTGTAGACGCAGACCGTGGCGCCGGCGTTGAACGGCGCGAAGAAGCTCGACCAGGCGTGCTTCGCCCAGCCCGGGGACGAGACGTTGAGGTGCTTGTCGCCCTCGCGCAGGCCGATCCAGTACATCGTGGAGAGGTGGCCGACCGGGTAGCTCTTGTGCGTGTGCACCACCAGCTTCGGCTTCGCGGTGGTGCCGCTCGTGAAGTAGAGCAGCACCGGGTCGGAGGCCAGCGTCTCGCCGTGGGGCAGGAAGAACGAGCCCTCGTCGTAGGCGTCCTCGTACTGCATCCAGCCCGGCACCGCCTCGCCCACCACGTGCCGCGTGAAGTTGCCGTTCACCACGCGGAACTTCTCGGTCCCGGCGGCGTCGGTGATGACGTGCCCCACCCGCCCCCGCTCGATGCGGTCCTGGAGGTCCTCGGGCGTGAGGAGCGAGGTGGCGGGGATCACGCACGCGCCCAGCTTCATCGAGGCGAGCATCACCTCCCAGATCTGCACGCAGTTCGGCAGCATCATCAGCACGCGGTGCCCGCGCTCCACGCCGTGGCGGCGCAGGTAGGTCGCCACGCGGTTGGAGCGCTCGGCCAGCTCGACGTAGGAGAGCCGGAGCTCGGCGCCGTAGTCCTCGATGATGTGCAGCGCGGTGCGGCCGTTGCCGTCCGCGATCATGTCGAACCAGTCGAGGGCCCAGTTGAACCGGTCGAGCACCGGCCAGCGGAAGTCGCGGTACGCGGTGTCGTAGTCCTCGCGGTGGCTGACCAGGAAGTCGCGGGCGCGGCGGAAGACGTCGGTCGACGACATGCGGGCTCCTCGCTCGTGGGGTGGATCGAGTGTGCCAGCGCCCCGGGCGGTGCGCGCGACGGCGCAGCGGCGTCGCCCCCTCCGGGATCCGTGCCGCACCGCGGCACGCCTCACTCCTTGGGGTTGACCTTCCGGACCCTTGCCGGTGGATCTTGCGGACGGTGCGGGGTGCTTCTTACGGAGCGTGACCATGACCGCTCGCCCGCTCGCCGCATCCCTGGCCGCCGCGCTGCTCCTCGCCTGCGGCTCCGACTCGAAGCCGAAGCCCGCCGATCCCTGCGCCGGGGTGGCCGCCCCGTGCACCGCGTTCCCGGCCGGCACCACCGAGGACCGGATCCAGGGCGGGGTGGCGCTCGCCCCCGACGGCGCCACGTTCGTGTTCGGCCCGGGCACGTTCCGCTTCACGAACGCGCTCGAGGTGACCGCGAACGGCGTCACGATCCGCGGCGCCGGGCGCGACGCCACCGTGCTCGACTTCGCCGCCCAGGTCGGCGCCGAGGGCGTCGGCGCGAGCGGCGACGCCTTCACGCTGAGCGACCTCTCCATCCGCGACACGGCCGGCAACGGCGTGAAGGTGGTGGGCTCGACCGGGGTGACCATCCGCAACGTGGGTGTGTCCTGGACCCGCCCCGACCTCTCGACCCACGGCGGCTACGGGATCTACCCGGTGCAGTCCACCGACGTCCTCATCGAGGGCTGCTTCACGTCGGGGGCCACCGACACCGGCATCTACGTGGGCCAGTCGCAGAACATCGTGGTGCGGAACAACGAGGCCACCGGCAACGTCGCCGGCGTCGAGATCGAGAACAGCTACGACGCCGACGTCCACGGCAACCACCTGCACGGCAACACCGCCGGCGTGCTGGTGTTCGACCTGCCCGGCCTGCCGCAGCAGGGGGGCCACGCGGTGCGGGTGTTCGACAACCGCATCCTCGACAACGACCACGCGAACTTCGCGCCGGCCGGCGGCATCGTGGCCATCGTCCCGGCCGGCTCGGGCGTCGTGGTGATGGCCAACCACGACGTGGAGGTGTTCGGGAACACCATCCAGGGGAACCAGACCGCCGCGGTGGGCGTGATCAGCTACCTGCTCACCGGCCAGGCGCCGCCCGACGGCTACGATCCCTTCCCGCGCCGCGTGCACGTGCACGGCAACACCATCACCGGGAACGGCACCGCGCCGGACGAGGCCACCCCGCTCGGCGCGGCGCTCGCGCAGGTGCGGACCGCGCTCGGCGCCGACCTGCCGGACGTGGTGTGGGACGGCATCCCGGATCCCACCGGCTCCGGGGAGAACCCGCAGGAGATCTGCGTGGCCGCCGGCGCGTCCTGGCTCAGCCTGGGCGCGGCGAGCGATCCGTGGGCGCCGAACCCGGACGACACCGCGTTCCGCTGCACGCTCGACCCGCTCCCGGCGGTCGTCCTGCCGTGAGGCGCCCCGCGGCGCTGGCGCTCGCGGCCGCCGTGGCCGCCTGCGGCGGCGGCTCCTCCGGCGCGCCCGCCGGCCCGTGCAGCCCGCCCGGCGCCGGCTTCGACCCCGACCGCCCGGCGCAGCGGCTCTCCGAGCTCTGCCTGGTGGAGGCCGCGGGCGGCGGGACGGTCGCGCCACGGCCCGGCGTCGTCCCCTACGAGCTGAACACGCCGCTGTTCTCGGACTACGCGCTCAAGACCCGCACGGTGTGGCTGCCGCCCGGCACGCGCGCGGCGTACACGGCGGACGCGCCGCTCGACCTGCCCGTCGGCGCGATCGTCACCAAGACCTTCGCGCTCCCGCCCGACCTCCGGTCGCCGACGGTCGGGCTGCGGCTCCTGGAGACGCGGCTGCTCGTCCGCACCGCGCAGGGCTGGCGCGGCTACCCGTACCTGTGGAACGCGGCCCAGACCGACGCGACGTTCCAGCCCGGCGGCGCGGTGCTGCAGCTCCCGCTGGTCACGCCGTCCGGCGCGGCCGTGACCGCGAGCTACCTCGTCCCGAGCGTCACGCAGTGCGCGCGCTGCCACGCCGACACGCCCGACGGCGGGCTGCACCTGCTCGGCCCCACCGCACGGAACCTGAACCGCACCCACGCGTATCCCTCGGGAACGGAGAACCAGCTCGCGCACTGGACCGCGGCCGGGATCCTGGAGGGCGCGCCGGCGCCCGCGGAGGCGCCGCGCCTCCCGGTCTGGAACGATCCGGCCACCGGGACCGTCGCGGAGCGCGCGCGCGCCTGGCTCGAGGTGAACTGCGCCTTCTGCCACTCGCCCGGCGGGCTGGCGCGGACGACCGGCCTCTACCTCGGGACCGGGGTGACCGACCCGTACCAGCTCGGCGTCTGCAAGCCGCCGGTCGCGGCCGGGCCCGGGTCGGGCGGCCTCGCCTACGACGTCGTGCCGGGCGACCCGGACGCGTCGATCCTCGCGTACCGCGTGGCCGCGACCGACCCGGTCGCCGTCATGCCGCAGCTCGGCCGGAGCGTGGTGAGCGAGGAGGGCCTGGCGCTGGTCCGGCAGTGGATCGCCGAGCTGCCCGCGCAGCCCTGCCCCTGAACGGCGACGGGCCCGGCCCTCGCGCGGAGGGACCGGGCCCGGCGGGCGCGGCGCGGCGGCGGCGCTAGCCGCGCTTCGCGAACTCCTGCATGAACGCGCAGAGCTCGTCGAGCCAGGCGGGCTCGACCGCGTTGTAGGTGGACACGCGGATGCCGCCCACCGAGCGGTGGCCCTTCAGCCCCACCATGCCCTTCGCCTTGGCCTCCTTCACGAAGCGCTCCTCGTCGGCCTCGGTGGGCAGCCGGAACACGACGTTCATGACCGAGCGGCTCTCCCGCTCCACCGGGCAGCGGTAGTAGCCGGCGTTCGCGTCGATGACGCCGTACAGCTTCCCGGCCTTGGCGCGGTTCCGCGCCTCCATGGCCGGGAGGCCCCCGAGCCCCTTCAGCCACGCGAGCACGTTCCGGATCATGTAGATGCCGAACGTGGGCGGCGTGTTGTAGAGCGACTTGTTCTCGGCGAGCGTGCGGAGCTGGAAGATCTTCGGGATGTCCTTGCGACCGGCGGCCACCAGGTCCTTGCGGACGATCACGACCACCACGCCCGAGGGCCCGATGTTCTTCTGCGCGCCCGCGTAGATGAGCCCGAAGCGGGACACGTCCACCGGCTTCCACAGGAAGTCGGACGACATGTCCGCGACCAGCGGGACCTTGCCGGCGTCCGGGAACGGCCGGGCCGGGTCCACGGCGAACTGCACGCCGTGGATGGTCTCGTTGGAGGTGAGGTGCAGGTACGCCGCGTCGGGCGAGACCTGCAGGTCGGCGGCGGTGGCGGCGCGGACGTAGCGCTTCTCCTTGCCGTCGCCCTCGCCGGTGGTGCCGGCCAGGCGCGCCGAGGCGCCCAGCATGGCGGTGGCGGCCTTCGCCTCGGAGAACGCCTTCTCGCCCCAGGCGCCGGTCACCAGGTAGTCGGCGCCGCGGCCCTTCTCGACGAGGTTCATCGGGATCTGCGCGAAGAGCTGCGACGCGCCGCCCTGCACGAACAGCACGTCGTAGCCGTCGGGCACGCCCAGCAGCTCGCGGAGCAGCGCCAGCGCCTCGTCGTGGACCGCCTCGTACTCCTTGCCGCGGTGCGAGTGCTCCATCACCGACATGCCGCTGCCGGCGAAGTCGAGGAACTCGTCGCGGGCGCGCTCCAGCGCGGGCAGTGGGAGGGCGGCGGGGCCGGCATTGAAGTTCTTCACGCGGGGCATGGTCTCCTCGGGGGTGGATGGGGACCGGGGATTTATTGGAGCCGGAAGGTCCGCGGCAACCCTTCCGCGAGCCCGTCCATCATGAACTGGACGGCGATGGCCACCAGCAGCAGGCCCGCGACGCGCTCCAGGATGGCGAGGCCGGTCCGCCCGAGCACCTTCTCGGTCCGGGCCGCACCCGCAAGGATGAGGTAGCTGGCCAGGCAGGTGAGCGCGATGGCGAGCAGGACCGGCAGCGGGTGCCACCAGTCCTCGCTGCGCGCGCGCACCATCAGCACGATGGCGGTGGCGATGGAGCCCGGGCCGGCCAGCAGCGGCATGGCCAGCGGGACGATGGCCACGTCCTCCTTGTCGGCGCTGGCGTCCACTTCACCCTGCGTGATCCGGGTCCGGGACGGCTGCGTGCGCACCATGTCCAGCGCGAGCAGCAGCAGCACCACCCCGCCCGCCACCTTGAACGCGGGCAGGCCGATGCCGAGGAGGCGGAAGATCCACTCGCCGGTGAGCGCGAACGCGGCGAGCACGGCGAACGCGGTCACCGACGCGCGGAGCGCGATCTCGCGGCGCCGGCGCGGATCGTCGTTCCGGGTCAGCGCCAGGAAGAACGGCACCGCCGAGAACGGATCGACCACGAAGAACAGGGCCGAGAAGGAGACGAAGCAGAGGGTCGCGAGCTGCAGGGCCATCGGGCGCGCAGCCTACCTCGCCCGCGGTGGGCGGGAAAGCGCGGAGCGGCGCCCGGATCAGACGGCCGGCGGCAGGCCGGGGCGCGGCTCGGAGCGCGCGAACGCGGAGAAGCGGATCGCCCACACCTTGCGGATGGCCTCGAGCACGATGCGCCGGGACATCTTGGACTGCCCCACCCGCCGGTCGGCGAACACGATGGGGAGCTCGGCCACGCGGAACCCGCGCCGGATGGCCCGGTACGTCAGCTCGATCTGGAAGGCGTAGCCGGAGCACTCCACCGAGGCCAGGTCGATGGCCTCCAGCACCTCGCGGCGGAAGCACTTGAAGCCGCCGGTGAGGTCGCGGACGCGCACGCCCAGGATGGTGCGGGCGTAGAGGCTGCCGCCGCGCGAGATGATCTTCCGCCCCAGCCCCCAGTTCACGGTGCCGCCCCCCGGCACGTAGCGGGAGCCGAGCACCAGGTCGGCGTCCGCGGCGCGGGCCAGCAGGGCGGGCAGGTACCTCGGGTCGTGCGAGAAGTCCGCGTCCATCTCCAGCACGAGGTCGTAGCCGCGCTCCAGCGCCCAGGCGAAGCCGGCCAGGTACGCCCTGCCCAGCCCCTCCTTGCCGGCGCGGTGGAGCACGTGCACGCGCGGGTCGCGCGCGGCGAAGGCGTCGGCCAGCTGGCCGGTCCCGTCGGGCGAGTTGTCGTCGATGACCAGCACCTCGACCGACGGCGCGGCCTCGAGGATCGCGCGGAGGATCGGCTCGAGGTTGTCCCGCTCCTCGTAGGTCGGCAGGCACACCAGCGCGCGCCCTTGCGTCATCGCATCACCCCCAGCACCTCTTCGGCGACCCGGAGCGGCGCGCCCGGCTCGCCCAGCGACGCCCGCACCTCGCGGAGCGCCGCGATCTGCGCCTCCCGCGCGGCGCGGTCGCCGAGCAGGCGCTCCACCTCCGCCGCCATCCGCTCGGGGCTCGCGTCCCGCTGCAGCAGCTCCGGGACGATCCCCCTCCCTGCCAGGATGTTCACCAGCGCCACGTGCGCAATCTTCACCAGCATCCGCGCGACCGCGTAGGACAGCCAGGACAGCTTGTAGACCACCACCATGGGCCGGAGCATCAGCCCCGCCTCCAGCGTGGCGGTGCCGCTCTTCACCAGCGCCGCGTCGCTCGCGCCGACCACCTCCTCGGTGCGGCCGTCCACCAGGCGCACCTCCAGCGTGCGGTGGGCCGCGAGGTACGGCTCGAGCGCGGCGCGGTCCAGCGTGGGCGCCACCGGGACCACGAACTGCGCGTCGGGGTGGGCCGCGCGAAGCCGCTCGGCGGCCTCGAGCATGGGAGGGAGCAGCCGCTTCAGCTCCGAGGGCCGGCTGCCGGGCACCATGGCGATGGTGGTCCGGGAGGCGGGGAGGCCCAGCGCCGAGCGGTAGGCCTCCGGGGGCGCGGGCGGCGGCCGCTCGGCGAACGGGTGGCCGACGAAGCGCGCCGACACGCCGGTGCCCTCGTAGAAGCGCTCCTCGAACGGGAGGATGCAGAGCATCCGGTCCACCACGCGCGCGATCTGCTTGGCGCGGCCCTGCCGCCACGCCCAGATGGTCGGCGACACGTAGTAGACGACCGGGATCCCGAGCTTCTTGAGGCGCGCGGCGAGCCGGAGGTTGAAGTCCGGCAGGTCCACCAGGAGCGCGGCCCGGGGTCGGCGCTCGGCGGCGGCGCGGCCGAGCATCCGCAGGATCCCGAGGATCCGCGGGATGCGGGGCAGCACCTCGGCCAGGCCCATCACCGAGATGTCCTCGGCCGGCGCGAGCGCCTCGAGCCCCGCCTCGCGCAGCCGCGGCCCGCCCACCCCGAAGGCGGTGAGCCCGGGGCGCAGGCGCTGCAGCTCGTGGAGGGTCCGGGCCGCGTGAAGGTCCGCGCTGGCCTCGCCCGCCACGATCAGGATCCGGTCCGTCAAGCGCGGGCTATATAGCACGCCGCCCCTGGACGGTCTGGCCCCGGAGGCCGATCCGTGATGTGCTGTCGCACATGGATGGGGGAACCGCCGGCGCGCGGGGGCGCGAGGTGGGGTGGCTCGGGGCCACGCTGGGCGCGCTGCTGCTCGCGCTCCTGCTCGAGCACTACGTCATCCACGAGCAGATGATCCTGCCGTGGATCGCGGTGTCGCCCGAGGTGCCGCCCTGGATGCTCGGCGCCCAGGTCGTCCCGGAGATCATCGTCTGCTTCCTGTTCGGCTGGCGCCTGCGCGGCCTGGGCTGGATCGTGATCTACGGCGCGGCCGCCGCGGCGATGCGCCAGTCGTTCTACGCGTTCCTGACCCGCATCGCGGCGAGCGGCCACCCGGAGACGCTGTTCGGCCCGCCCTCCGAGTTCGCGCGGACCGCGCCGCTGGTGGCCGTGATGTACTTCCTGGCGTTCGGGCTCGCCTCGATGGGCGCCCGCGAGCCCGGTCCCCTCCCCGGCGCGCGCTCCCGACCGTAGGCGGCGCGCCTCGGGGCGGGCCCCTCACCGGCGGCAGCGCTCCATGCAGTGCACCAGGCCGCGCAGGTTCTCCTCCGCGATGCGGTAGCGCGCGAACCCGCCGTCGCGCGCGGCCGCGACCAGGCCGTGATCGCGCAGCACGCGGAGCTGCTGGGAGACGATGACCGGATCGGCGCCGAGCCGCCCGGCCAGGCCGCCGACGGTCTCGTCCCCCTGGCAGAGCAGGGCCACGAGCCGCAGGCGCAGCGGGTGGGCGACGGCCTTCAGCACCGCGGCGACGCGCTCGGCGCGCGCGGGGTCGGCGAAGACGGGAAGCGGCGGGGGTGCGGACACCGCCCGACTCTATCGGCAGCCCCGCCCGGGAAGGGCGCGGCGAGGTGCCGCGCCGGCCGGCCCCGGGACGTGTCCGCTACCCGCAGCCGCCGGAGATCTTCTTCTTCGCGCCCCCCGCCTTCGGCTTTCCGCCGGCCTTCAGCAGATCCGGCCGGAAGTCGAGCCGCGCCAGCGTCTGGAGCGCCTCGAGGCCCGGCGCCACGCGGTCGGCGCCCGGCGACGCCAGGGCGGCCTGCGCCGTCGCCAGCGCCTCGGCGTAGCCCGCGGGCGGCGCGCCCTCGGCGAACAGCGGCACCGGCAGCGCCAGCGCCAGGTACCAGGCGCGCGCACCGTCCACGAGGTAGTGGACCCGCGCGCCGGCGTCGGCGCGCCGCGCCTCCTGCACGAGCCGGAGCGCGACGTCGTCCTTGCCGGCGTAGACGAGCGTGAACGGCCGGCCGCGGGCGCGGGCCAGGACGTCCTCGGCGGACGCGCCCGGCAGGCTCTCCGCGCCGGGGAGGTGGTAGCGGGCGTAGGCGTCGGCGGGGCGCACGTCCAGCACCGCCGCCCGCCCCGCCGCCTGGACCACGCCGGCGGCGGCCTTCCACACGTCGAGCGCGGCGTCCGCCGGCGGCGGCGTCAGGTCGGGCGGGAGCTCGGCGCGGGCCGAGTGCCCGGTGGCGAGCGCCAGCACGAGGTAGGCGGCGGCCGCGCCGACGAGCGCGGCGGCCCCGGTCCGGTTCGTGATCCTCACGGCGCCCTCCTCTCCGCGGCGGCGGCGCCGGCCGGCACCGACTGCGGCCCCTGCCCCGCCGGCGCGGCGCGGCGGTTCACCCGCCGCTCGATGCGGCCCACCGCCCAGAACGCGCCCACCGCGAACAGCGCCACGGCGAACACCACCACGCCGGACGGGAGGCGCAGCCACTCGTGCAGCAGCACCCGGCCGCGCCCGCCGGCGTCGGCGAGCGGCGCGAACGTGTCGGCGCCGAGCGTGTAGACCAGCGTGCCGACGAGCAGGCCGCCGATGAACAGCAGCGCGTCGAGCTTGCCCGAGACCGCCCCGACCAGCGAGGTGCCCGGGCAGTAGCCGCCCACGATGAAGCCGGCGCCGACCAGGAGCCCGCCCACCGCCTGGGCGGCGGGGAACGTGTCGAGGATGCCGAGCGTGGAGATCGGCACGAGCCCGGCGAGGTCGAGGAAGTAGACGCCGATCATCGCCGTGACGATGGCGGTGAACATCACCCGCAGCACGCGGAAGTCGCGGCCGTAGAAGATGGCGGCGAGGTTGCGGGCGGTGCCGAAGCCGGCGCGCTCCAGCGCGAAGCCGAAGCCCATGCCCACCAGCACCGAGACGATCATCTCGACCGGGTGGGAGAACCGGAGGACGACGGAGAGAGGGCCTTCCACGGCGTGCCTCCTAGATCCACTGGCGGCGGACGAACCACGCGAGGGCGTAGGCGCCGCCGAAGACGCAGAACATGAACAGCCAGCTCCCCAGCGCGAGCTGCGCGCCGCCGGTGAGCGCCTGGCCGCTGGTGCAGCCGCGGGCGAGCTGCGCCCCGAAGCCGGCCAGCGCCCCGCCCGCCCCCGCCAGCACCCAGCGCCAGCGCCGGTCGGCCCGCGGGCCCATCACCGTCTCGGCCTTGAAGCGCCGCGCGGTGATCACGGCGACCGCGCCGCCGAGCAGCGTGCCGGCGGTGAGCCAGACGATCCAGTCGTCCATCGAGGCGCGCGACGGATCGGCGAAGAACCGGCCCACGCTGACGTTCTCCTCGGTCCAGGTCGGCGACACGGCGTGCAGCCCGGCCGCCACCACGTGCTTGAACGACCCGCTCGCGCCCAGGCCGCGCCCGGTCAGCACGAAGCTGCCGAGGAGCACCAGGCCCAGCAGGAAGCCGGCCTTGTACGGGTTCCAGTACGGTCGCTGCTCCACGTCACTCCTCCTTCGCGTCCGCGGCGCCAGGCGCCCCGGGGTGCGGCTCGTTCGCGGCCCTCGCCACCCACTTCGCGCTGTGGCGGGCCGCGTGGGCGAGGTCGATCCGGCCGGTGATCATCGAGCGCAGCGCCGGGCGCTCGTCGGCGATGACCACCGCCATGGTGAGGTGCACCGCCAGGCCGGCGGCCACGAGCGCGATGGCGAGCCCGTGCACCACGACCGCGGCCGAGACCACCGGCGCCGGCCCGAGGTGGAACGTCATCACCAGGCCGCTCGCGACGATGGTCGCGGTGGCGATCAGCACGAGCACCGCGAACAGCTTCTGGCCGGCGTTGTACTTGTCCTGCGGCGGCAGCGGGCCGCGCCACGCGCCCGCCAGGGCGAGCGGCTTCCGGACGAGCCAGGCGAGGTCGTCGCGGGTCACCCGCACGTCCTCCCAGACGTGGCGCAGGCCGCCCTTGAACAGCAGGAACAGCGGGATCACCACCGCGGCCCAGGCCAGCCCCCACACCACGTGGAGCCGGAGGAGCGAGGCCCGCCCGCCCAGCGCCCCGGCGATGGCGTCGGCGACCGCGGGCCCGAGGAGCGCGAAGCGCGCCGCGGAGAGCAGGCCGGCGCCGGAGACGAGCAGCGCGATCCAGGAGAGCGCGTTCAGCCAGTGGAGCGCGCGCAGGCCCGCCGGGTGGCGGTGCAGCGTGCGCGGCGGGGGCGGCGGCAGCGCGCACGCGCCCTCGGCCTCCTCGCGGCGCACGCGGTCCACGCGCGCCTTCAGGTTCACCAGCAGGCCCCCGCCGATCGAGAGCGCGCCGAGGCCGGGGACCACCGCGCGCGTCAGCGGCCGGGCCGCGCCGTCCCAGGCCGAGGTCAGCCAGCCGGTCCGCGGCGGCCGGGCGATCCCCTGGGCGAGCACGAGGTCGCGCGGGCGGTCGCCGGCGTAGAGCGTGCGCGGGCGCACGTCGATCCCGGGCACCGCCAGCGGGCGCGCGCCCCGCGCCGCGGCGGCGACGGACACGGCCGAACCGGGGTCGTCGAGGTCGCCGAAGACGCGGCACTCGGCCGGGCAGGTCTCGACGCAGGCCGGCTGCTCGCCGCGCGCCACGAACGGCGCGCAGAGGTTGCACTTCTCGACCACCTTCTTCACCGGGTCCACGTGCCGGGCGCCGTACGGGCAGGCCGCGACGCAGTTGCCGCAGCCGATGCACACGTCGGCGTCCACCACCACCACGCCGTTCGCGTCCACGGACGTCGCGCCGGTCGGGCAGTCCACCGTGCACGGGTGCGCCTCGCACTGCATGCACGTGCCCGGGTAGAACGTGACGGCGAGGTCGCCGCCGGCGCGCGTGCCGGTCTCGAAGGTGTGGACCCAGTCGCGCGCCGCGCCGGGGCCGGAGTCCCACTGCTCCTTGCAGGCCGAGACGCAGGCCTTGCAGCCGACGCACAGGTCGAGGTCGATCAGCAGGGCGTGGCGGGCCATCACGCCACCTCCGCCGCGCGGCGCACCGTGACGAGCTGCGTGCGCATGCCGGTCGAGCCGCTGATCGGGTCCACGGCGTAGTCGTCGATCACGGCCGTGTCGTCGCCGCCCCGCCCGCGGGCGCGGTGGAGCCGGTGGGCCCAGTGGCCGAAGCCGTGGACCATGTACACGGCGCCGTCCGGCATCCGCTCGGTGACGTGCAAGGGCAGCGGCCCGGTCTCGCCGCCGTGGGCGTTCCCGACCATCACGCGCTCCCCGGCCGCGAGCCCCAGCGCGGCCGCGTCCCCCGGGCTCATCCAGAGCGTGTTCTCCGGCTCGAGGTCGAACAGGATGGGGTTGTTCTGCGTGCGGCCGAACGTGTGGAGCGGGCTGCGGCCGTAGAGCAGCCGGAAGCGCCCGGGCGGCGGCGGCGGCGGGCCCTTCCAGACCGGGAGCGGATCGAAGCCCGCGTCGGCGAGCCGCTGCGACCAGAGCTCGACCTTCCCGGACGGCGTGTGGAACCGGTAGTCCTCGCCGTCGCCGAGGTAGAGCGGCGTCTTGCGCGGGACGAGCGCGATCCCGTCGCGCTTCAGCGCGTCGAGCGACAGCCCCGCAGAGGCGAGCCGGACCTCGAGGTAGTCCTCGAACGTCGCCCAGGGGAAGAAGTCGCCCACGCCGAGCGCGGTCCCCAGCTCCTTCGCGATGCGCCACGCCGGGCGCGTGTCGTGCGGCGAGGCCACCGCCGGCTGGCGCAGGCCCACGTACGGCGTGCGCGTGAAGCCGAGCGAGAGGTCGTCGTAGCGCTCGAGGTAGGTGTCCTCCGGGAGCAGCACGTCGGCGTACTGGGTGATCTCGGTGGGCGCGACGTCGCAGACCACCAGCAGGTCGAGGTTCGCGATCGCCTCGCGCGTCTCGCGCACGTTGGGCATCGCCTGCACGAGGTTGGTCCCGTGCACGAACCAGCCCTTCACCGGGTACGGCTTGCCGGTGCGGGTGGCGTCGCGGATGCCGTTGGTGGTGACCTCCTCCGCGAACGGGAACCGGCCGGCGGCCTGGTCCACGTTGCGGGGCAGGTCGGGGAAGTCCGGCGTGGGGTAGTCGCCCACCGCGGCGCGCTCGGTCCGGTAGGTGGAGCCGGGCCGCCACCACGCGCCGAGCAGCGCGGAGAGGATGGCCTGGGCGCGGGCGCGCTGGGTGTCCTCCTCGCCGTACCAGGCGGTGTGCCGGCCCGGGTGGACGACCACCGCCGGCATGGCCTTCACCATGAGGCGATACGCGTCCACGATCCGCTGCGCCGGCACGCCGGCGCGCTCCGCCGCCCAGGCCGGGTCGAACGGCGCCACGTGCGCCGCCAGCCGGTCGAAGCCGGTGGTGCGCGCCTCCACGAAGGCGCGATCGTACGTCCGCTCGGCCACGAGGAGGTGCAGCCAGGCCAGGATCACCGCGGTGTCGCCGCCCGGGCGGATGGGGAGCCACACGTCGGCCCTGGAGGCGACGGTGGAGAGGCGCGGGTCCAGCACCACCAGCGACGCGCCGCGGGCGCGCGCCTTCACCAGCTCCTGCACCTGGCCGTTGTGCGCGTTCTCGCCGAGGTGCGAGCCGAACAGCACCACGGCGCGCGCGTTCTCGAGGTCGATGGGCTCGGGCGAAACCAGCTTCTCGCCGAAGGTGAGCTGGTAGCCGACGTTGCGGGCCCCCTTGCACTGTGCGTACGAGGGGCCCGCGTAGTTCGGCGAGCCGTACGCCACCAGCAGCTGCCGGAGCAGGGGCCCGCCGCTGCCGTGGTAGAACAGCGCGAGCGCCTCGGCGCCGTGGCGCGCCTTGATGGCGCGGAAGCCCTGCGCGATCACCTGGTACGCCTCGTTCCAGCCGGCGCGCCGGAACTTCCCCTCGCCGCGCGCGCCGGTCCGGATCATCGGGTGCGTGAGCCGGTCCCCGTCCACCACCGAGGCGGCCCCGGCCTGCCCGCGACCGCACAGTTTGCCGTTCGCGTTCGGGTAGCGCGGGTGGCCGCGCAACGAGAGCACCCGGTTCTTCCGCACGCGGGCCACCGCGCCGCAGTTCCAGAAGCACAGCTCGCAGAACGTCGGGACCTCTCGCTCCGGCGGCAGCGCGTCGTCGGCCTGCGCCAGGCCGAACGCGTCCGCGCGCCCCGGCGCCGCCGCGGCGCCCGCGGCCGCGCCCGCCGCCGCCAGCTCCAGGAACGTCCTCCGCCCGATGCGCACGCCGTCCTCCGCCATCTCGCGCTCCCCGCCGGCGGCACCGCCGGCCGCTGCGATGGAGCCGCGAAGGGCCCGCGCCGATTCTCGCCCGGAATCGATTTTCTCGTGTGATTCCGCACGCACGCAGCGCTTGCGTCCGCCGGCCCGGCGCCGCAGCGCTTGCGCGCGCCCCCGCGAAAAGCTCGCGCCCACCCGGGCCTTGAGCCTGAACGTCCGTTCCGGTACGCATCCGGGATGAAGCCTCGCGCCGCCTGGAACCCGCCCAACCCGTGGGCCGCCGCCGAGATCGAGTGGGACGACGGCCCGCCGCCGGCCCGGATCACGCTGCTCGAGGACGCCACCCGCGACGTCCTCTCCCGCAACGACAGCCCGGACATCCCGTTCCGCTGGAGCGTGAACCCGTACCGCGGGTGCATGCACGCGTGCGCGTACTGCTACGCGCGGCCGACGCACGAGTACCTGGGCATGGGCGCGGGCACCGACTTCGACACGCGCATCGTGGTGAAGCGGCGCGCGCCGGAGCTGCTCCGCGCCGCGTTCGACCGGCCCGGCTGGAAGGGCGAGGAGGTGGCGTTCTCCGGCGGGACCGACGCGTGGCAGCCGATCGAGGCGGAGCTGCGGCTCACGCGCGGCTGCCTGGAGGTGTGCGCCGCGTACCGGAACCCGATCCGCGTGGTCACCAAGTCGGCGCTGCTGGAGCGCGATCTCGACCTGCTCCAGGAGCTGGCGCGGTCCTCGCGCGTGCTCGTCTCGGTGAGCCTGCCGTTCCTGGACCCGGCGCTGGCGCGCGCGCTGGAGCCGTGGGCGCCCTCCCCCGCGCGGCGGCTGCGCCTCATCGAGCGGCTCGCGCGCGCGGGGCTCTCGCCCGGCGTCCTGGTGGCCCCGGCGATCCCCGGGCTCGACGACCAGGTCCCCAGGGTCCTGGCGGCGGCGCGGGAGGCTGGCGCCGAGCGCGCCGCGTGGGTGCTGCTGCGCCTCCCCGGATCGGTGGCGCCGGTCTTCGAGCAGCGGCTGCGGGCGGCGCTCCCCGAGGCCGCCGCGCGCGTGATGCACCTGGTGCGCGAGACGCGCGAGGGCCGCGCGTACGACGGGGCCTTCTCCACCCGCCGCCGCGGCACCGGGGCCTACGCGGCGCTCGTCGCGCAGGTGTTCGCGCGCCACGCCTCCCGCCTCGGGCTGGACCGCCCCGAGCCGGGGCTCGACGGGCCGTCCCCATTCCGGCGTCCCGGCACCGGGGGACAGCTGGGGCTCTTTGACCCAACGTGAAGACCCGAACCCCTCCCAGGCGGGTGACTTTCTCGGGATCTCCCGCTAGACAGGGCTCGTGCGGATCGGGACCCAGGCCGGTGGGGAGAGGCCCCTCGCCTCCCCGGCGGGCACGGCGCCGGCGCACGGCTCGCGGTGGTGGCGCGGCCGGACCGCCTGGTCGCCGGGCCGCATCGTGGCGGCCTACGCCCTCGTCAGCCTGCTCTGGATCGCGTTCTCCGACGCGCTGCTGGTCCACCTCGTGCCGGATCCGGTGCTGCGCGCCCGCGCGCAGACCGTCAAGGGCGCGTTCTTCGTGGTGGTCACCTCCGCGCTGCTGCTCGAGCTGATCCGGCGCGGCGACCTGGGGCTGCGCACGCTCGGCGCCGAGGTGCGCGCGACCGTGGACAGCATGGTGGACGCGGTGCTCCTGGTGGACGAGGAGGGTCGCATCGTCGAGACCAACCGCGCGGCCGTCGAGCTGCTCGGAGTCGCCGCGAAGGAGGACCTGCTCGTCCCGCTCCGCGACTGGGGACGGCGCTTCGACCTCCGGTACCTGGACGGCACCCCCGTGCCCTACGACCGCTACGCGGCGGTGCGGGCGCTCGCCGGCGAGCGCATCAAGGCCTACGACGCGATGGCGCGGCGGGCCGACGGCACCGACGTGTACTTCAGCGTCTCGGCCGCGCCGGTGGAGGGCGCCGGGCACCGCCGGCTGGCGGTGGCGGTGCTGCGCGACGTCACCGCCGCCCGGCGGCTCGACGAGATGCGCGAGGAGTTCCTCGCGACCGCCGCGCACGAGTTCAAGACGCCGCTCGCGGTGGTGAAGGCCTACGCGCAGCTCATGCAGAAGCGCGCGCCGGGGGATCCGGGGCTGACGGTGATCCAGCGCCAGGTGGACCGCCTCAACCGCCTCGTGCAGCACCTGCTCGACACCTCGCGCCTGCGCCTGCAGCCCGGCGAGGGGCGCCGCGACACCTTCGACGTGTCGTCGCTCGTCGCCGAGGCCATCGAGGAGGCGCGCCCGTCCACGCCGGGCCACGCGCTCGAGGCGGAGGCGCCCGCGCCGGCGGTGGTCCACGCCGACCGCGAGCGGATCCTGCGCGTGCTCACCAGCCTGCTCGACAACGCCATCCGGTTCTCGCCCGCGGGCGGGCCGGTGCACGTGCGGGTGGAGACGCAGGACGGCGAGGTGGTGGTCTCGGTGGCCGACCACGGCCTGGGGATCCCGCCCGAGCGCCAGCCGCGCATCTTCGAGCGCTACTACCGCGCCCACGCCGGCACCGACCAGGACTACGGCGGCCTGGGCCTGGGGCTCGACATGAGCCGCGAGATCGTCACCCGCCACGGCGGCCGGATGTGGTTCGAGAGCGTCCCCGGCCAGGGCTCCACGTTCCACTTCAGCCTGCCGCTCGCGGCGCAGGAGGCCTCGTGAGGCGCAGCGTGCTGGTGGTGGAGGACGATCAGGACCTGTCGTCCCTCCTCGAGATGGTCCTCGCAGACGCGGGTCACCGGGTGCGCACCGCCCCCGACGGCCGGGCCGCGCTGGCGGCGGTGGCCGAGGAGATGCCCGGCGTCATCCTGCTCGACATGCGCATGCCGGTCATGAACGGGTGGGAGTTCGCCCGCGAGTTCCGCGCCCGCTACGGCCGCGCCTGCCCGATCGTGGTGGTCACCGCCGCCGAGAACGCCCGGCTGCGCGCGGAGGAGATCGGCGCCGAGGACTGGCTGGCCAAGCCGTTCGACCTCGACGACGTGCTCTACACCGTCGAGCGCCAGCTCGCCGGCGGGGACGAGGGCGGCGCGCCCACGCGCTCGCTGCACTGACGCCCGCTCACCCGCACGCCGCGGCGGCGGAGCCCGGCCGCGGCCATCCCGTTGGGTGGTCGCCTCCCCGCGCACCCGGTCCCACCGTCTGAGCGCGTGGCCGCCGGATCCAGACCCATCGCCCGCCCGGTGCCGCGGCCCTCGCGCGCCGCGGCGCTGTGGAGCTCCCCCATCGGCAAGAAGGCGCTGATGGCGGTGACCGGCCTGGTGCTGTTCGCGTACGTGGTCGGGCACCTGCTCGGCAACCTGCAGGTGTTCCAGGGGGCGGCGAAGCTCGACCGCTACGCGGAGCTGCTCCGGATCTCGCCCACGCTGCTCTGGTCGGTGCGCGCGGTGCTGCTCCTCGCGTTCCTGGTGCACGTCGCGGCGGGCCTCCAGCTCTCGGTGCTGCGGCGCGAGGCGCGGCCGGTGGACTACGCCACCTACCGGCCGGTGGCCTCCACGCCGGCGGCGCGCGGGATGATCTGGAGCGGCCTCCTCATCCTCGGCTTCGTCGTGTACCACCTGCTCGACCTGACGCTCGGCGTGGTGAACCCGGACTTCCGCCCGGGGCAGGTCTACCACAACGTCCTCGCCACCTTCGGCCGCGGGCTGGGCGTCGCGATCTACGTCGTCGCGATGATCGCGCTCGGGTTCCACCTCTGGCACGGCATGTGGTCGCTGTTCCAGTCGCTCGGCCTGGCCACGCGGCGGAGCCTGCCCGGCCTGCAGCGCTTCGCGGTGACGGTGGCGTGGCTCCTCGCGATCGGCTTCACCGCCATCCCGCTCGCCGTCGTCGTGGGCGTGGTGAGGTAGGCGCGCATGCCGCTCGACGCGAAGATCCCCGCGGGGCCGATCGAGCAGAAGTGGGAGCGCCGCAAGTACGAGCTGAAGCTGGTCAACCCCGCCAACAAGCGCCGGCACCGGATCCTGGTGGTGGGCACGGGCCTGGCGGGCGCGTCCGCGGCGGCGTCGCTCGCCGAGCTGGGCTACGAGGTCGAGACGTTCTGCTACCAGGACAGCCCGCGGCGCGCGCACTCGATCGCGGCGCAGGGCGGCATCAACGCGGCGAAGAACTACCAGAACGACGGCGACTCGGTGGCGCGGCTCTTCTACGACACCGTGAAGGGCGGCGACTTCCGCTCGCGCGAGGCGAACGTCCACCGGCTCGCCGAGCTGTCGGTGAACATCATCGACCAGTGCGCGGCGCAGGGGGTGCCGTTCGCCCGCGAGTACGGCGGCCTGCTCGCGAACCGCTCCTTCGGCGGCGCGCTGGTCTCGCGGACGTTCTACGCCCGCGGCCAGACCGGCCAGCAGCTCCTGCTCGGCGCCTACCAGGCGCTGCAGCGCCAGGTGACGGCCGGGAAGGTGGTGAGCCACCCGCGCTGCGAGATGCTGGAGCTGGTGCTGGTGGACGGGCGGGCGCGCGGCGTCGTCACCCGCGACCTCGTCACCGGCGCGGTGCGCTCGCACGCCGGCGACGCGGTGGTGCTCGCGACCGGCGGCTACGGCAACGTCTTCTACCTCTCCACCAACGCGCGCGGCTGCAACGCGACGGCGGTCTGGCGCGCCCACCGCAAGGGCGCGCTGTTCGCGAACCCCTGCTACACGCAGATCCACCCCACCTGCATCCCGCGCTCCGGCGAGTACCAGTCGAAGCTCACGCTCATGAGCGAGTCGCTCCGCAACGACGGGCGGGTCTGGGTGCCCGCCCGGCGCGGCGACGGGCGCCCGCCGGGCCAGATCCCGGACGCCGAGCGCGACTACTACCTGGAGCGGATGTACCCGACCTACGGCAACCTCGCCCCGCGCGACATCGCCTCGCGCGCGGCGAAGACGGTCTGCGACGAGGGGCGCGGCGTCGGGCCCGGCGGGCTGGGCGTCTACCTCGACTTCCGCGACGCGTTCGCGCGGCTCGGGCGGCGGGTGCTCGACGAGCGCTACGGCAACCTGTTCGAGATGTACGAGCGCATCACCGGCGACGATCCGCACGAGGTGCCGATGCGGATCTACCCCGCGGTGCACTACACGATGGGCGGGCTGTGGGTGGACTACGACCTGCAGAGCACCATCCCGGGCCTGTTCGTGCTGGGCGAGGCGAACTTCTCCGACCACGGCGCCAACCGGCTGGGCGCGAGCGCGCTCATGCAGGGGCTCGCCGACGGCTACTTCGTCGTCCCATACACGGTGGGCGACCACCTGGCGCGGGGGCAGGCGAAGGTGGACACCTCGCACGCGGCGTTCCGCGACGCGGAGCGCGAGGTGGCGGCGCGCACCGCGCGGCTGCTGTCCATCGGGGGGCGGCGCACCGCCGACGACCTGCACCGCGAGCTGGGCACGCTCCTGTGGGCCGACGCGGGGATGGCGCGCTCGCGCGCCTCGCTGGAGCACGCGCTCGCCGGGATCCCGCGCATCCGGGAGGCGTTCTGGAGCGACCTGCGGGTCCCGGGCACCGGCGAGGAGCTGAACCAGGAGCTGGAGCGCGCCGGGCGGGTGGCGGACTTCCTGGAGCTGGCGGAGCTCCTGTGCCGGGACGCGCTGCACCGCGAGGAGTCCTGCGGCGGGCACTTCCGGGTCGAGCACCAGACGCCCGACGGCGAGGCGCTCCGCGACGACGCGCGCTTCGCCTACGTCGCGGCCTGGGAGTGGAGGGGGCCGGGCGAGGCCCCGGTGCTGCACCAGGAGCCGCTCGCGTTCGAGTACGTGCCGCTCCAGCAGCGCAGCTACAAGTGAGGGGCGCGTGCGCATCGTCCTCGAGATCTGGCGGCAGCGGGACCCGTGGGCGGACGGCCGCTTCGTGCGGTACGAGGTCGGCGACGTCAACGAGCACATGTCGTTCCTGGAGATGCTCGACGTGCTCAACCAGGCGCTGGTGCGGCGCGGCGAGATGCCGGTGGCCTTCGACTCCGACTGCCGCGAGGGGATCTGCGGCACCTGCGGGTTCCTGGTGAACGGCGAGGCGCACGGGCCGCTCCGGAACGCGACCATCTGCCAGACGCACATGCGCCACTTCCACGACGGCGACGTCCTGCGGCTGGAGCCCTGGCGCGCCGCCGCGTTCCCGGTGCTCCGGGACCTGGTGGTGGACCGGGGCGCGCTCGACCGGATCGTCGCCGCCGGCGGCTACGTCTCGGTGCGGACCGGCGGCGCCCCGGACGCGAACGCCCTGCCCGTCCCGAAGACCGACGCCGACCGCGCCATGGAGGCCGCCGCGTGCATCGGCTGCGGCGCCTGCGTCGCGGCCTGCCCGAACGCCTCGGCCGCGCTGTTCACCGGGGCCAAGATCACGCACCTGTCGCTGCTGCCCCAGGGCCAGCCCGAGCGCCCGCTCCGCGTGCGCTCCATGACGGAGCAGGCGCGCGCCGAGGGCTTCGGCCACTGCACCTCGATCGGCGAGTGCGCCGCCGTCTGCCCGGCCGGGATCCAGCTCGAGGTGATCGCGCGGATGAACCGCGACTTCCTGCGCGCGGCCTTCTCCCGCGCCGCGGGCGAGCCGCTCACCGTCCTGCCGGTCACCTCGCCGATGCGCCGCTACGAGGCGCAGCCGCCCGGCGCGCGCGAGACCGCCGATCCCGCCGAGGAGCCGGCCGAGCGCTGAGCCCGGCGCTCACCCCACCCCGGCCACGATGCGCGGCGTCGGGTCCTCTGTCAGGTCGTGGTAGAGCGCGTCGTAGGAGAGGCGCATCTGCGCGAGCCCGAACTCCTCCTCCACGATGCGCCGGCCCCGCTCGCCCATGCGGCGCCGCAGCGCCGGGTCGCGCAGCAGGTCGAGGAGCCGGCGCGCCAGCGCGGCCGGCGCCCCGGGCGGCACGAGGAAGCCGTTCTGCCCCTCGCGCACCACCTCCGGCGTGCCGCCGACGCGGGTCGCCACCACCGGGAGCCGCATGGCCATGCTCTCGAGGATCGCGTTGGAGATCCCCTCCGCGTAGCTCGCCGACACGCCGGCCACCGCGCGCGCGAGCAGCGCCGGCGCGTCCAGCCGGTGGCCGAGGAAGTGGCACCGGTCCGCGATGCCGAGGCGGCGCGCCAGGCGCTCCAGCAGGGGCCGCCGCACGCCCTCGCCCACCAGCACCAGGCGCGCGTCCGGCCGGGCGCGCAGCACCTCGCGCATCGCCATCAGCAGGTCGGACTGCCCCTTCACCGGATGGTGCATGTTCGCGATGCACACCACCGCGCCGGGCTCCGGCGCCGGGTGCTCCGGCGCGCGCCGCGCCTCCCGGTCCAGCTCCTCCAGGTCCACCCCGTTGCGCACCACCGCGACCCGGTCGGCCTCCACCCCCTCGCGCACCGCGAGGTCCCGGATGCAGAGCGCGTTCACCAGCACCCGGTCGGCCACGCGCGAGGCCGCCTGCAGCAGCGGGCGGCGGTAGCCCTCGAGGTGGTGCCCCAGGTCCACCCGCGTGACGATCATCGGGACCCGCGCCAGGCGCGCCGCGAGGGCCCCGAGCACGTTGGTGTAGACGTCCTGCGCGTGGATCACCGCGATCCGCTCGGCGCGGACGAAGCGCACGATGCGCGCGAGCTGCCAGGCGGTGTTGGGGCGGATCATGCGCCCGCCGACGTCGAAGACCACCGGCCGCACGCCCGCGACCTCCAGGTCCTGCAGGTGGTCGCCGTCGAGGTGCAGCACCGCCACCACCGGCTCGAAGCGCGCGCGGTCCATCGACCGGACGTTCAGGACCGTCTGCCGCTCCTGGCCGCCGATGCGGAAGCGGTTCTGGAAGATCAGGATCCGCCGCGGCCCGGGCACGGCGTCACCAGGCCGGCGCCGGCGACGGCCGCTCCCCGGCCGCGGCGCGCACGCGGGCCAGGCGGACGGCTGCGACCGCGCAGGCGAACAGGAAGTAGAGGAACCACGAGAGCGAGTAGCCGTTGGCCATCTCGCACACCAGGTACCCGGCGAGCCCGGCGAACACCGCCCGCGCCTCGGCCCCCACCAGCGGATCGTCGCCGGCGCGCCAGGTCTGCCAGAGCAGCCAGGCCACGAAGGCCGCGAACAGGAGGAACGCGAGGATCCCGAGGTCGCCCACGATCTCGAGCAGGAGGTTGTGGGCGACGTAGCGCCGCCCGCCCGCCTCGAGCGGCGCGTACCGCGCCCAGCTCGCCAGGAACGCGCCCGCGCCGACCCCGGACAGCGGCCGCTCGTCCACGATGTTGCCGAGCACCTTCCAGGCGTGCTCGCGGCCCGCCACGGAGGCGTCGTCGCGGTAGTCGGCGATGGTGCGCGACCGCTCCCAGAACGACTGCGGCGCGAGCGCGACCACGCCCGCGAGCAGCGCCCCGGCCGCCAGCGGCCCCCGGAGCGCCGCGCCGCGGCCGCGCAGGAGGAACAGGAGCGCGGCCAGCGCCGCGGCCACCGCGCCCGAGCGCGAGTGCGTGAGCACGATGGCCGCGACCTGCGCCGCCACCACGCCCGCGAACAGCACCCGCGCCGCCGGCCGGCGGGCGCGCATCGCCCCGAGCAGCGCGAACGGCAGCACCGCCACCAGGCTCATCGCCAGCCGGTTCGGATCGCCGTACAGCCCGCGCCAGTGCGTGCGGAAGCCCTCCACCAGGTGGTCGTCGTTGGCCCAGACCCAGACGCCGCCCAGCGCCGGCCCCAGCGAGGCGAGCGCCGCCACGCGCAGGAAGCGCGCCAGGCGCGAGGGCGCGTCCAGCGCGTTCTGGATGGCGACGAAGACCACCGCCATCTTCGTGCCGTCCACGATGGCGTGGAGCGTGTCCGGGCGCGACAGCGTCCAGCCGAGCGAGAGCGGGATGAACGCGAGGTAGGCGAGCAGCAGCAGGCTGCCGCCCCCGCCCAGCCGGATGCGCTCGCCCGAGGAGAGCCGGTGCGCCACCACCGCCGCGGCGCAGAGCGCCATCGTGACGAACCCCAGGCGCAGCCGCTCGAGCTCCGGCCACCAGTACATCGGGCTCGAGTACAGCATCGCCACGAACCCGAGCGCGGCCGCGTGCGCGGTCCGGCTCCACCGCGCGGCCGAGCGCTCCAGCCCCGCCTCCCGCGCCAGGAGCGCCGCGTCCAGCGCCGCCGCGTCCGCCCGTGCCCGCATGCCGCCCCCTAGCCCGGAACCGCCTGGATGCGCGCGGGCACCGCGCCGCGCTCGGCCGCCTCCACGTGCGCCCGCAGCTCGTCCACCTTCGCCTCCCAGCCCTCGGCCCGGACCAGCGCCGAGCGCGCCGGGTCCGGCCCGCCCGCGCGGAGCGCGCGGCCCACCGCGGCCACGAACTCCTCCGGCGTGCGGGTCACCGTGCAGCCCGGCACCTGCCGCAGCTCGGGCAGGTCGGTGCAGACGTTGGGCAGGCCGGCCGCGACGTACTCGCGCGCCTTCAGCGGGTTCGCCGCCAGCGCCAGCTCGTTGCGGCGGAACGGGGTGATGGCGACGTCGAAGCCGCGGCACCAGGCCGGCAGCTCCTGGTACGGGCGGCGGCCGAGGAGGTGGACGTTGCGGGCGCCGTCGAGCGGCGCGGTGGAGGTGATCACCTTGCCGAGCAGCACCACCGACGCCTGCGGGTACGCGTCCGCCACCTGGCGCACCAGCGGCAGGTCGATCCAGTCGGCCACCAGCCCGAAGAACCCGATCACCGGCCGGGGCAGCGCGGCGAGCGGCGCCGGCACCGGCAGCGACGGGTCGAGCGCGCGGGCGAAGTGCGCGTGGTCCACGCCGTGGCGGACCAGCACCGCCCGCGGGTTGATCAGCCGCTTCGCCGCCAGCAGCCGCTCCGACGACGCGATCACCAGGTCGGCCCGCCGGAGCAGCCGCGCCTCCAGCTCGGCCACGTGCGCGCTCGCGTCGCTGAAGGCCGAGAACTCGTCCACCACGTGGTAGACCACCAGCGCCTCGCCCAGCGTGCCCGCCACCGCGGCGGCGCTGGGCAGGAAGCTCCAGGAGATGGGCCGGCCGAACCCCAGCCGCTGCATGGCGGCGCGCACCTGGAGCCGCAGCAGCGCGCGGTTCAGGCGGCGCACCGCGGCGAGCCCGTAGGCCGGGACGTACAGCGGCGCGAGCACGTGCAGGTTGCGCTCCGGCTCGGTGAGCCCGCGGGCCGCGTCGCGCAGCTTCTTCCAGATGCGCGCGGCGTCGGCGGTGGTCGCGCGCGGGGCGCGGTTGCCGAGCGAGTTGACCCACAGCACCCGGTTGTCCCGGGCCAGGATCCGCATGATGTGCGTCTTGGAGAGCGGATCCCCATCCCAGTCGTTCGAGAAGCAGACGATGTCCCGCCCAGTGAGCGCCGCCACGCAGACAAGCTGGGTGCGCGGGGCCCCCGGCGGCGAGCATTTGAACGGGGCGGCGCCCCGCGCGACGCGCGCGACGCCGGTCACCCCGCCGCGACGCGCGAGCCGCGCGGGCCGGGGGAGCGGCCGGCCGGGCGGGCGCGCTCCTCCTCGGCGTCGGCCAGCGCGCGCCACTCGCCCGGCACGGGACGCACGAGCCCGAGCGCGGTGAACACGCCCTCGAGGTTGCAGGCGGCCAGCGCGGGGCTGTAGCCGGCCGGGCCGAGCGTGGTGTTCTCCCAGACCATCTTGCGGCGGAGCGCGAGCGGGTCGCCGCCCCGCACGTTCTCCGCGTCCTCCGTGGTCACCGCCACGTCGAACCCGAGCTCGGCCACCAGCCGCCGCACCGCCGGCGTGTGGTAGCCGTTCGGGTAGGCGAACGCGCGCGGCGGCCGGCCCAGCCGCTCCGCCAGCGCGTCCCGGCACCCCGCGATCTCGCGGCGCGCCCGGGCGGCGGGCAGGTGCGGCAGCACCGCGTGGGTGACCGTGTGGCCCCCCACCTCCACCCGCCCGCCTGGAGCGCGCGGATCTCGTCCCAGTCCAG
>NZ_BAZG01000024.1 GCF_000964525.1 Anaeromyxobacter sp. PSR-1 | reverse complement strand
GATCGAGCAGGGCGAGGAGCGCGCCGGACGGGGTTCGGGCCATCTCGCCCCCATCTATGCGCGCGGGCGGGCGGCGCGCCAGCGCGGCGGCGCCGACGCCTCGCCCCGCCGCGGTCGAGTGGTCCGGGCCGGTGCGCCGGAGTGGACCTGTCGCGCCGCGCCCGGGCGCGGCAGAACGGAGATCGCCGCTGCCCCCGCGCCCCAGCCCGACCCGGAGCCCGTCATGTCCACGCCCAGCACGCCGTTCAGCTTCGTCCGCGAGACGCCGCCGGCGTCCCCCGAGGACGCCCATCGCCACTTCCTCGCCCGGCTCGCGTTCGAGACCGATCCCTCCGACCTCCACACCGACCTCGCGCGCGAGAAGCCGGGGCTCGTCGTGGTGGACGCCCGATCGGCCGCGGCGTTCGCCGACCTGCACATCCCGGGCGCGGTGAACCTCCCGGCCCGGTCCATCGACGCGGCCGCCGCCGAGCCGCTGCGCGGCAAGCTGGTCGTGACCTACTGCTGGAGCGCGAGCTGCAACGCGGCCACCAAGGCCGCGGCGCGCCTCGCCGGCCTCGGCGTCCAGGTGAAGGAGCTGATCGGCGGGCTGGACGCGTGGGTGCGCGAGGGCTACCCGACCGCCGGAGACCTCCCCGCCGACGTGCCCTTCGACGCCTACCTGCGCTGGCACCACGCCGGGAACGCGGGGCCGTTCCGGCGCCCGGCGTCCCGCTAGGCCCCCTTTCCCTCCAGCGCGGCGTCGACCGGGAAGGTCATGGCGCTGCGCGTGCCCACGAACGTCTTGCGCAGGCCGAGCTCGGGCATGTCCACGATCTCGAGCGTCTCGCGCGACCAGGCGTCGCCGCCCTGCAGGTACACCAGCTCGGCGTCGGCCGCGGCGCGGACATTGTGCGGCTCGCCGCCGGGCGGGAAGCCCAGGAAGTCGCCGGGGCCGATGGGCTCCTCGCGATCGCCGAGGAGCGCGACGCCGCGGCCGGAGAGCACGTACATCCACTCCCCGTCATGGCGGTGAACGTGCCGGACGAACGAGTCCCGCCCGGCCGGCACGGCGGCGATCCCGGCCGAGATGCGCTTCAGCGCGGGGCGCGAGAGCCACTGGAGGCGGACCTCGGACCGCGGGTTCTGGGGGTGCGAGTACGGCCGCGCCTCGCCGCGCTCGGCGACGCGGACGAGCAAGCGGGGCCGCGGGGCGGGCGGCGGCAGCCCGAACAGCTCCCGCGGCGGCTCGACGCCGGGGGGCAGGAACGGCACCTCGGCGTCGAGCGGGTAGACCGCATGGCGCGTCCCGGTGCGGACCAGGCGCCGCCCGAGCTTCGGGAAGTCGGCCACCTCCACGTCCGGGATCACCTCGCCGCCCTCGAGCAGCCACAGGCGCGCGCCGGCGGAGCCGTTGCGGACCTGGTGCGCCACGCCGGGCGGGAACGCGACGAAGTCGCCCGCGGCGATCGGGTGGTCGGTCCCGTCCAGCTCGACCACGCCCTGCCCCTCGAGCACGTACGCCCACTCCTCCTCGCGGTGGTGCAGGTGGTAGACGGCGCTCTCCTTGCCGGGCTCGAGGAAGGCGAGGTTCACCGCCACGCGCCCCAGCCCGGCGGCGCGCGAGAGCATCCAGCCGTGCACCTCGGCGCGCGGGTTGTACGGGTGACCGGCGGTGTGGGCGGGGCCGCGCTCGCTGGCGCGGATGAGGACGCGGGGCACGGTGGCGTCGGGCATGCGGATCCGATACCTCGACCCGTGCCGCGCGCGCCACCGGCGAGGCGGGGGCCCGCCCCGCGGCTCAGAGCTTGTAGCCGAAGCGCCGCAGCAGCGCCTTCCGCTCGGCGACGTCGGCCTCGCCCTCCACGCCAAGCGGCGCGCCGCCGTCCACCACCCCCACGATCCCGCGCCCGGTCGCGGTCTGCGCCACCAGCACCTCGACGTCGTTCGCGGTCGCGCAGAAGACGGTGCACACCTCCGGCACCGCCTTCAGCGCGTTGAGGACGCTCACCGGGAACCCCTCGCGCAGCAGCACCACGAACGCGTGGCCGGCGCCGATCGCCTGCGCGTTCCGGACGGCGAGGTCCACCAGGTCCGGCGCGTTCCCGGACCGCCGCACCAGCCGCGGCCCTGACGCCTCGCAGAACGCGATCCCGAAGCGCAGCGCCGGCGCGCTCTGCGCCAGCACCTCGTGCAGGTCCTCGACGGTCTTGATGAAGTGGGCCTGGCCCACCACCACGTTCACGTCCTCCGGCTTCTCGAGCCGGACCGCGGCGAGCTCCATGGCGTCCTCCTTCCGGCGCCCCCCAGCATGCCCACGGGGCGGCCCGGGCCGCGGCGGCCGCGCCGCGCGCACTTGGGTTGCGACGCCGCGCGCACGCGGACGGGGGAGCGGGCGCACGCCCGGCCGGCCGCGTGCGCGCCGCCCGCGATCGGCTCCCCGAAGGACCCCGACGCGCGCCGGGGGGCGCGCGTACGATCGCGATGGAGGTGACCATGGAGACCCCGCTCCAGCTGGCGTGGATTCACGTGGAGCCCTCCGAGCCGCTGGCCGAGCGCGTGCGCGAGGCGGTGCGGCGGCTCGAGCGATTCCACGGGCGCATCACCGGGTGCACGGTCGCGCTGGAGGCGCCGAGCCGGCACCACCGGAACGCCGGCGCCCAGTACCGGGTCCGCATCGAGCTGAGGTTCCCGGGCGGGCGCGCCGTGGTCGGCCGCGCGCCGCCGAAGAGCCGCGACCGCGCCGACCTGTACGCGGCGCTGAACGCGGCGTTCCGGGACGTGCGGCGCCAGCTCGAGGACCGGCAGCGGCGCATGGACGGCCGCGTGAAGGCGCACGAGGCGCCGCCGCACGGGGTGGTCGCGCGGATCTTCCACGGCGAGGGCTTCGGGTTCCTGCGGACGCCGGACGACCGCGAGATCTACTTCGACGCGCGCAGCGTGCTGCGCGGCGGCTTCGAGCGGCTGGAGATCGGCAGCCCGGTGCGCTTCGTGGAGGAGCCGGGCGACGAGGGGCCGCAGGCGAGCACGGTCGCGCCGCTCCGGCGGCGGGCCGCGGCGCCCGCGGCGCCGGCACAGCGCTGACCGGCGCGCGATCGCGAACGCCGAAAGGCACCGGGCCGGCCCGCGCGTGGCGAGCCGGCCCGGCGACGGCGATCGTGCAGCGAGGAGCTACTTCGACGCCGTCTTCGGCTGATCCTTCACGACCTCGAGGTCGAGCGTGATGGTGACCTGGTCGCCGACGGCGGGGCCCGCCTCGACCATCTTGTTCCACACCAGCCCGAAGTCCTTGCGGTCGACGCGGGTGGTCGCCGTGTAGCCGCGGCGCGTCTCGCCGTACAGCCCCTTCACCTCGGGCGACGCGGTCACGTCGAGCGTCACCGGGCGGGTCACGCCGTGCATGGTGAGGTCGCCGGTGACCTTCAGGCCGTCCTTGCCGGCCTTCGCGACCTTGGTGGACCTGAAGGTGATGGTCGGGTACTTCGCGACGTCGAAGAAGTCGGGCGACTTGAGGTGCGTGTCGCGATCCGGCACCCGGGTGTCGATGCTGTTCACGTCGATGGCGGCCTCGACGGTGGACCGCGTCACGTTCGCCTCGTCCAGCACGACGGCGCCGGACACCTTGGTGAACGCGCCGCGCACGGTGGAGATGACGAGGTGCTTCACCGCGAAGCCCGCGCTGGAGTGGGACGGCTCGATGGTCCAGGTGCTGGGCGCCGCGAGGGCGAGCGCGGGGACGAGGGCGAGGGCGGCGGTCAGGAGCTTCTTCATGATGGGTTCCGGTTCCTTTCGGTTCAGCGGGCGCATCGGCGCCCGTCCGATCGCCGCCTGATCTGGCATCGTTCCTGTCGTGGCGCACCGTGTTCTCCTGCACCTGTCTGTTGCCCGATTGGAACGCTGCTCCGGCGCCGCCGCGCCGCGCGCGCCGCTTGAAATCGCGCGCGGGGGCGGCAAGAACGCGGGCATGCCCCTCCCGCCGAGCGCCGCCCCCGACCCCATCGCCCGCTTCCTCGACGCGCTCGCCCGTGCCGCGGCCGCCTCCCCGCACGACGCCACCGCCGCCGCGCTCGCCACCGCCGACGCGCGCGGCGCGCCCTCGGTGCGGATGGTGCTGGTGAAGTCCGCCGACGCGCGCGGCTTCCCGTTCTTCACCAACCGCGAGAGCCGCAAGGCGCGCGACCTCGCCGCGAACCCGCGCGCCGCGCTCTGCTTCCACTGGCCGGCGCTGGAGGAGCAGGTGCGCGTCGAGGGCGCGGTCACGCCGCTCCCCGACGCCGAGGCCGACGCGTACTTCCGCAGCCGGCCGCGGGAGAGCCGCGTGGGCGCCTGGGCGTCGAGGCAGAGCGCGCCGCTCGGCGACCGCGCCGAGCTGGAGGCGGCGGTCCGCGAGGTGGAGGCGCGCTTCCCGGGTGAGGAGATCCCGCGCCCGCCGTTCTGGGGCGGCTACCTCGTCGCGCCCGAGCGGATCGAGTTCTGGCGCTCGGGGCCGGGCCGGCTGCACCACCGCACCGTCTACGTGCGGCGGGGCGACGGCTGGGAGGTGGGCGCGCTGCAGCCCTAGCGCGCCATCCGCCCGCCCCTCGACAGGCTCGGGGCGACCCTTCGACGGGCTCAGGGTGAGCGGGTCGACCTGAAGGGCGCCCTACCCGCCGCCGGCGCAGGCGCAGCTGCCGCGCGAGGCGCCGGGCTCGACGTGGCAGGCCCAGTCGGCCTCCTTGCCGCCCAGCGCCTGCGCGCACTCGCCGGCGCTGGCGCAGCCGCCCGCGGGCACGGTGCCGAGGTACTCGGCCGCGTAGGTCTCGCCGGGGTTCGCGACGCACGCCGCCGACGGGTCGATGGAGATGCACTGCGAGGTGCCGGCCGCGAGGCAGGCCGGGGTGGTGCTCGGGTCGTCGCAGGCGACGAAGCACCAGTCGGTGCCGTAGGCGCAGGTCCGGCGCGTCGTCCCCGAGGCGTCGGCGATGCGGAGGTTCGTCACCGCGCGGGCCGCGGGCAGCGTGGGGAGGCGCAGGCCGTCGAGCGGGCGCGCCAGGTCCGCGATGGCCGAGAGCACCGGGCCGAACGTGCTCGGCGGGTAGGCGTCGCACACCGTGCCCTCGACCACGCCGATGCCGCGCGCGCGGAGCTGGTCGCCGAGCTGCAGGAAGCGCTCGCCGGCGGCGAACGCGCCGCCGCAGGCGGGCGCGGCGGGGTGGCAGGTGAGCGGCGGCGCCACCGGGCAGGAGGCGGTGCCGCTGCACGAGTCGGCCGCCGCGTAGGAGCCGTCGGCGCAGCGCACGCTCGACACGATGAACGCCGCGCCCAGGTCGGCGGGGCCGTCGGCCCGCACCAGCGAGGCGAAGAACGACGCGTAGTCGGAGACCGGGAACTCGCGCTGCGCGCCGGCCGGCTGGTGCTTGTCGAGGACGCACGCGTCCGCGCCCGGCGTGGAGGTCGCCATGGGCACCGGCGCGGCGGCGGGGCTGGAGCAGTCGTCCTCGTCGCCCACCCACACCACCACCAGCTTCGCCCCTGCCCGCGGGAACGTGCCGGGCGCGACGCCGGGGAGCTGGCCGGCGAGCGCCTTCTGCAGCGCGAGCCGCCCCGCCTCGAGCCCCTGCTCCTGGCCCGAGCCGCAGCTCCCGACCTTGATGTTCTGCGCGAACTGCTGGACGAGCTGCGTCAGCCGCGCGTCCTGTGCCGCGGTGCCCCAGGAGGCCCAGTCGAGCTCCTTCGCGAACTCGAGGATGCGCGGGTTGCCGGGAGCGGACACGAGCGCGCCGCCGGGGTACGGGGCGCCGGCGACCGCGTAGCCGGGCGTGCAGAAGGACGACGACGGGAACGGGTTCGAGTAGGCGGTCTGCAGCGTGGTGCAGGCGTCGCCGGGCGCGCAGCCGGCCCCGGCGGCGGTGCAGTCGCTGGGCGCGCAGCACTGCTGCTTCGAGCCGGTCACGCGGAGCCCGTCCGCGTCGAGCACCGGGGTGGTCACGCACACCTGCCCGCCGCCGCAGCCCGCGGCGGTGCCCGGCGTGCACGAGGCCACGTCGGTGCAGGCCGAGGTGCGGCAGCACTGGTTGCCGCCGCTCCCCGCCACGCACGACCGGCCGTTCGGCCCGGCCCAGAACACCGACGTGGTGGTCACCGCGATCCGGAAGTCCACCGGATCGAGGCCGCGGGCGGCGCGCGCCGTGTTGGCCTGGACCATCCGCGTGATGAAGTCCTTGAAGCTGGCGGCGAGGCCGTCCTGCTTCGGGTCCATCGACGGGGAGTCGTCCACCACGAACAGGATGTCGGCGCTCGAGACCTTCGAGAGCTGCACCCGCACGCTGCCGGGCTGCAGCAGGCAGTGGCCGACCGGGCTGAAGTTGTAGTCGTTGCACCCCGCGGCGGCGGAGGCGAGCAGCGCGAGCAGGATCCCGCGGCGAACCATGCCCGACGAGATGAAGCTCGCCCGCCCGTGCGGCAACGGCCCGGAAGCCCGCCCTGTGCGAGGGATGCCGCGCGCCGGGCGCGCGCACGCGCGCCGCCCGGGCGCTCGCCCGCCGGGCCCCTACAGCCGGACGCGTGCACCCGCCGTGAAGCTGAACACGTCCGCGGGCCCGATGGTCCGCGGGTTGGCGGCCCACACCCGGAGCATGTGCCCGAGCGCCACGCCCTCCACGTAGATCGACACCGGCACGTCCAGGTAGCGCTTCGGGACGGCGAGGCTGGTCCCGAGCGTCAACCCGGGGTGCAGCGCCGTCGGGACCGGGTAATAGCCGTTCGGGTACCGGCTGGGCTGGACGATGAAGTAGTCGCCGCCGAGCAGGTAGGTCACCTGGAGCCCGACCGTGAACGGGCGCGCCTTCCAGCCCTGCCCGAGGCGGACGATCCAGGGCGACCAGGTCACCTTGGCCGAGAGCTGGTAGATGTCGGTGCCGCCCACCGACTCCGGCACCCACCCGAACAGGAGATCCCCGAGCACGTGGTCGTCGCGCCAGGCGTGGCCGCCGCCCACCGCGAGGAGGCCCACGTTGCCCGCGAACTGTGCGGTGAGGTGGTCCGGCAGCAGCCAGTGGCGATCGCCGCCCTCGTCGCGCTCGTAGGCGCGGTCGAGCGAGGCGTGCTCGGCCTCGGCCCGCGCGGGCGCGGGGGGCGCGACGGCGGCGGCGAGCGCCGTGAGGAGCGCCAGGGCGCGGGCGGGCCTCACCACGACACCTGCTCCACCAGCGGCTCGCCCGCGGCCGGCAGCGTGAGGAGCAGGATCGACCGCCCGGTGAGCGCGTCGGCGGTCCAGAGCCGCACGCCGGACTCCTCGCGCACCCCGTACCGGTGGACGTGCGCGTAGAACGAGTCGGTCACGCCGCGCGCGGCCAGCAGGTCGAGGTACGGCTGGCGCAGCGCCGCGTTGAAGTCCTCGTGCCAGGGCGGCACGTGCGCCACCACCACCGCGCGGTCGTGCGCGCCGTCCGGCGCGAGCTGCGCGTCGAGCCACTCGAGGTCCGGCACGTCCTCCGGGAAGCCGTACTCGCGCGCGTTCGTGTCGAGCAGCACGAAGCGGGTGCGACCCCAGGTGAACACCAGGTTCCGCGCGCCGAACATCCGGTCGTAGATCGCGTCGCCGCCGCCGAGCATGTCGTGGTTGCCGAGCACCACCAGCCACGGCACCCGCAGCCGGGCGAAGACGTCGTGCATCAGCTCGTACTCGCGGAGCAGGCCCAGGTCGGTGAAGTCGCCGAGCTGGATCGCGAACGACACGCCGTCCAGGCCGTTGACGAGCCCGACCGCGTCCTCGGCCTCGTCGAACGCGAGCTGCGTGTCGCCGAGGAGGGCCACGCGGAGCGGCTCCGCCGGCGGCGTGGCGAGGAGCGCCCCCACCGCCTTCCGGTTCAGGCCCTTGTTCTCGGGGAGCGCGTACGGGCTGTACTCGAGGCACCCCGACGCCAGCACCGCCAGCGCCGCGACCGCGCCGAGCGGGCTCCGGACGGACGCGAGGAGGTGGGGCCACAGGGACATGCCCCTCCACACCGCAAGGACCGTGCCCCGCCGCGCTGCGGCATCGAACGCGCGCCCCGCAGGCGAATGGGCTCGTTCCACGGCCGCCGCCGTGTCGGGTCCGTGGACAGGAGCCGCCCCGATTGTCGGCCCGACGTACAGGCGGGGTGGCCGGCGGGCCCGGACCCGCAGATAATCGGGGCATGGAGATGCCGATCGCCCAGGGCCCGGATCTTGCGAAGGATCGGGGCATGGGCAGCCATGCGCAGCACGAGCACCTGCGACGCTCGAACCTGGCCGCGGCGGACGAGCGCTGGCGCCGGAGCCGGCCCGCGCTGGTGGTCGCCCTCTACGCCGCCTGGATCGCCTTCGTCGTGCTGCTCTGGTTCCAGGGCTACCCGCGCTGGCGGGTGCTCGCCCTCCTGGGCCTCCTCGTCCTCGCGCTGGCGCTGCACGCGGCGCGCGCCTGCGTCCGCGCGAACGGCCCGTTCTGCACCGCCGTGAACGCCGCCGACCTCCGCCTCCCGCTCGCCATGGCGCTCGCGTCCGTGGCGCTGACCGGCGGCCTGCGCAGCCCGCTGCTCGTCGCCCTCCCCCCCACCGTCTCGGTGCTGGTGGTCCGCTGCGGCTGGCGGCGGGAGACCGCGGGAGCGCTCTGGGCCCTGGCCGCCGCCGGCCTGGTCATGCTGCTCGCGCCCGGCTGGATGGGGCCCCCGGTCCCGGAGGGCACGTTCGCGCTGGTCGCGCTGGTGGCGCTCGTCGGGACGGTGGCGGTGCACGCCGACTACGTCGTGATCCTGGGCGAGACGGTCGCCGACTCGGTCCGCGGGATGCTGCGGGCCCGCGACGAGGTGGCGAGCCAGGCGCTCACCCGCGCGCGCGAGCTCGAGCTGATGAGCTCGCAGATCTCGCACGAGCTGAAGAACCCGCTCGGCGCCATCAAGGCGCTGGTGCAGATCTCGGCCCGCGGCGCCTCGGACGGCGACACCTGCGAGCGGCTCAAGGTGGTCTCGTCGGAGGTCGAGCGCATGCGCGAGATCCTCGACGGCTACCTGTCGTTCTCGCGGCCGCTCGAGTGCCTGCAGCGCGAGGACCTCTCGCTGGGCGAGCTCGCCGACGAGGTGCTCTCGGTGCTGCAGGGCCGCGCCGCCGCCGCCGGCGTCGGCCTCCACCGGCGCGGCGACGCGCGCATCGACGCCGACCCGCGCCGCCTGAAGGAGGCGCTCCTGAACCTGATCGCGAACGCGGTGGAGGCGAGCCGCCGGGGCGACCGGGTCGAGGTGCTCGTCTCCGACCGCGGCGGCGCGGTCGAGGTGGCGGTCCGGGACACGGGCCGCGGCATGCCGCCGGCGGTCGTCGCGCGGCTCGGCACCCCCTTCTTCACCACCCGCGAGCAGGGCACCGGGCTGGGCGTCCTGCTCGCCCGGCGCGCGTTCGTCCAGCACGGCGGCACGCTCGAGTACGCGAGCGCCCCCGACGCGGGCACCACCGCAACCGGCACCCTGCCCCGGGTGCACCAGGAGGCCACCGAGAATGTCCCGGCTGCTGCTGGTCGATGACGAGCCCGCCGTGCTCTACGCGCTGAAGGAGCTGGCGCGCTCGAACGGCCACGAGCCGGTCACCGCGCGCTCCGGCGCCGAGGCGCTGGAGCGCCTCGAGGGCGTGGACGCCGTGGTCACGGACTACGCCATGCCGGAGATGGACGGCCTGCAGCTGCTGCAGGCCATCCACGAGCGCGACGCCACGCTCCCGGTGGTGGTCCTCACCGCGCAGGGGTCGGAGCGCGTGGCGGTGCGCGCCATGAAGGCCGGCGCCTACGAGTACGTCACCAAGCCCTTCGACATCGACGAGATGACGCTGGTGCTGGACCGGGCGCTCGAGACCCGCGCGCTGCGCGTCCAGAACCGCCGCCTGGCCGTCGAGAAGGCGCTCGGTCGCAGCATCGTCGGCGACGCCCCGGCCATGCAGCGGCTCCTCGACGCGGTGGCGCGCGTGGCGCCGAAGGACGTCACGGTGCTGGTGCGCGGCGAGACCGGCACCGGCAAGGAGCTGATCGCGTCCCTGCTCCACGCGCAGAGCCGCCGCGCCTCCGGCCCGCTCGTCCGCTTCAACTGCGCGGCCATCCCGGCGGAGCTGGCCGAGGCGGAGCTGTTCGGCCACGCGCGCGGCGCGTTCACCGGGGCGGTGCAGGCGCGCGAGGGGTTCTTCGCGCAGGCCGACGGCGGGACGCTGGTGCTGGACGAGGTGGGCGAGCTGCCGCTGCCGCTCCAGGCCAAGCTGCTCCGCGCGCTGCAGGAGGGCGAGATCCAGCCGGTGGGCGCCGGACGCGTCGAGCGCGTGGACGTGCGCGTCGTGGCGGCCACGCACCGCGACCTCGCCGAGGAGGCGCGCGCCGGCCGGTTCCGCGAGGACCTGTACTACCGGCTCGCGGTGGTGGAGCTGGTGGTCCCGCCGCTCCGCGAGCACCGCGAGGACATCCCGGCGCTGGCGAAGGAGTTCGCCCGGCGCTTCGCCGCGCGCTTCGGCGTGGACGACGTCCGGCTCTCGCCGCCGCTGCTGGAGCGGCTGGCGGCGGCGGAGTGGCCCGGCAACGTGCGCCAGCTCGAGAACCAGGTGGCGCGGCTGGTGGCGCTGAGCAACGGGGGCGAGCTCGGCCCCGAGGCGCTCGAGGCGGGGGCCGCGCCCGCGGCGCGGGAGCCGGGTGTGGAGCCGCCGCCGGAGGGCGCGCTCACGCTGCACGAGCACCTCGACGCGGTCGAGCGGAACATCATCGCCAGGACGCTGGCCGCCACCGGCGGCAACCAGTCCGAGACGGCGCGCCGCCTCGGGGTGAGCCGCGGCGCGCTCATCGACCGGCTGAAGAAGTACGGCTTCGCCTAGCCCGCCGGCGCGGACCGGCGGGCCCGTCCGCGGGCGCGCACGCTCAGTGCGGCACGAGGCCGCCGCCCGGCGGCTCCGCCGGGACGGGGCGCCGGCCCGGCTCGCGGCTCTGCTCGATCACCTCGGCCGCGAGCGCCCGGCTCACCATGGCGAGGTCGTCCACGCTGAGCAGCCCGACCAGCCGCTGCCGCGCGTCGAGCACCACCAGGCGGCGCACCGCGTGCTGCTCCATCTCGTGGGCGGCGTCGTCCAGCTCCGCGTCCGCGTAGCAGTGGATCACCTGCGGCGTCATCGCGTCGCGCACTTTCACGACGCGCGGGTCGCCGCCCTCCGCCGTGCTCCGCATCACCACGTCGCGGTCGGTGATCACGCCGAGGACCCGGTCGTGCTCCGAGACCGGCAGGATCCCGATGCCCAGCGAGCGCATCATGCGCGCCGCCTCCTGCAGCGTCGCGTCCGGGCCGATGGTCTCGGCGCGGATGGTCATCGCGTCCTTCACCCTCATGTCGGCCTCCTCGCGCGCTCGCCTAGGGGAGCTCGGCCCACGCCGGGTCCGCCACGGTCCGCGCGGTCGCGCACGTCTCCTTGGTCCGCACCACCACCACCGTGCAGGGCGCCTGGCGCACCACCCGCTCCGCCACCGAGCCGAGGACGAGGTGCTTCAGCCCGGTGCGTCCGTGCGTGCCCACCACCAGCAGGTCCACGCACTCGTCCCGCGCGTGCCGCAGGATCTCCACCGCCGGGGTGCCGGCGAGCACCTTGGTGTGCACCGGCCGGCCCAGCCTGCGCTCCGCGTCGCCCCGCCACGCCGCGATGTCGCGCTCGAGGTCCACCGCCACCAGCTCGAACAGCGCCCGCGGCGGCACCAGCATGTCGGCCGCGGCGGCCACCGGCAGCTCGTGCACGTGCACCAGCTCCAGCTCCGCCTCGAAGCGCCGCGCCAGGTCCGTCGCCTCCACCATCGCGAAGCGGGAGGCCTCCGAGAAGTCGACCGCGCAGCAGATCTTCATCCGTTCCGCCATCCTTCCCACCTCCCGCCGTCGAGCGTACGCCCTTCGCGCGGGCGCGCCCGCTGCCACCCGGGGGACTCCGGCGCGGCCTGCGGCCGCGGGTCGCCGCCCCCCGTCGCGGGCGAGGCACCCGGCCGCACCCGCACGCCGCCGCTCCGGCGGGCGCGTACACTGGCAGGACGGAACGGGGGGTGTCGCATGGCGATCGCGCCGCTGTCGGCCGGGGCGCTGCGGGACCGGGGGCTCGCCCCTGAGGTCGCGTTCCAGACGACCGAGGACCTCGAGGATCTCGACGAGCCGCTGGGGCAGGCGCGCGCGGTGGAGGCGCTGGCGCTCGCGGTGGCGATCCACGGCGAGGGCGGGAACGTGTTCGTCACCGGCCCCCCGGGCGCGGGGAAGCGCGCGCTGGTGCGCCGCCGCCTGGAGCGGGCCGCGCTGGACGCGCCCACCCCGTCGGACTGGTGCTACCTGAACGGCTTCGGGGATCCCCGCCGGCCGAGGGCGGTGGAGCTGCCGCCCGGGCGCGCGGTCGCGCTGCGCGCCGACCTGGACCGGCTCATCGACGAGCTCCGGCTCGCCCTCCCCGCGGCGTTCGAGAGCCCGCACCACCGGGCGCGCCTCCAAGCGCTGGAGAAGGAGCTGGAGGAGGCGCGCGAGCGCGCCATCGAGGAGGTGCGCCGCCACGCCGAGGCGTGCAGCGTGGCCCTGGCCCGGACGCCGGTGGGCTACGGCTTCGCGCCGGTGCACGACGGCGCGGTGGTGGAGCCGGACGCGTTCCGCCAGCTCCCGGACGACGTGCAGGAGCGCTTCAAGCGCGACATCGAGCGGCTGCAGGACGAGCTGCAGGCGGTGCTGCGCGGGATGCCCGCGCTGGAGCGGCGCCACCGCGAGCGGGTGAAGGCCGCCAACCGCGAGGCGGCGCTGGCCGCGGCCGGCGGGCTGCTGGAGGACGTGCGCCGCCGGTGGGCCGACCTCCCGGAGGTGCTCGACCACCTCGCCGCGGTCGAGCGCGACGTGGTCGACAACGTGCAGGAGTTCCTGTCCGGCGCCGAGGGCGACGGCGACGTGCCCTCGCAGGTGCGCAAGCTCCTCTCCGAGACCCCGGCGCTGCGCCGGTACGGCGTGAACGTGATGGTGGATCGCTCCGGCCAGGCCGGCGCGCCGGTGGTGTTCGAGGACCTGCCCAACGTCGCGAACCTGGCCGGCCGCGTCGAGCACCACGCGCACTTCGGCACCCTGGTCACCGACTTCACCCTGATCCGGTCCGGGGCGCTCCACCGGGCCAACGGCGGCTGGCTGATCCTCGACGCGCGGCGGCTGCTGGCGCAGCCGTTCGCCTGGGACGAGCTGAAGCGGGCGCTCCGCTCCCGCGAGATCCGCATCGAGCCGCCCGAGCGGCTCCTCGGCCTGGGCGGCACCTCCACCCTCGAGCCCCAGCCCATCCCGCTGGAGGTGAAGGTGGTGCTCATCGGCGACCGGCTCCTGCACCACCTGCTCTGCCTGTACGACCCGGAGTTCTCGCAGCTGTTCCGGATCCAGGCGGACTTCGAGGACGAGATCGCGCGGTCGGCCGACGCCGACCTCGGCTTCGCCCGGCTGGTGGCGACCATCGCGCGCCGGGGCGGGCTGCGGCCGCTGGACCGCCCCGCGGTGGAGCGCGTGCTGCGGGAGTCCTGCCGCCGCGCCGGCGACGCGACCCGCATCAGCGCCGACGTGTCCTCGCTGGAGGACCTGCTGCGCGAGGCGGACCACCGCGCCGCGGCCGACGGGCGGCCGGCGGTGGCGCCGGCGGACGTGGAGCGCGCCGCCCGCGCCCACGAGCGGCGCTCCGGGCGGATCCGCGAGCGGCTGCTGGAGGAGGTGCTGCGGGGGACGCTGCGGGTCGAGACCGCGGGCGCGCGCGTCGGCCAGGTGAACGGGCTCTCGGTGGCGTCCTCCGGCGGCGTGGCGTTCGGGCGCCCCACCCGCATCAGCGCCCGGGTCCGGCTCGGGCGCGGCGAGGTGGTGGACATCGAGCGCGAGGTCGAGCTGGGCGGGCCGCTGCACTCGAAGGGCGTGCTGATCCTGGCCGGCTACCTCGGCGGCCGGTACTGCCGCGGCCGACCGCTCACGCTCGCGGCCACGCTGGTGATGGAGCAGTCCTACGGCGGCGTGGAGGGCGACAGCGCCTCGTCGGCCGAGCTGTACGCGCTCTTGTCGGCGATCGCCGAGACACCCCTCCGCCAGTCGCTCGCGGTGACCGGCTCGGTGGACCAGCTCGGGCGCGTGCAGGCGGTGGGCGGCGTCACCGAGAAGGTGGAGGGCTTCTTCGAGGTCTGCCGGGCGCGCGGGCTCACCGGCGAGCAGGGCGTGCTGGTGCCGGCCGCGAACGTGCCGCACCTCGTGCTCCGCGACGAGGTGCTCGCCGCGGTGGCCGAGGAGCGGTTCCGGATCTTCCCGGTCGAGACGGTGGAGGAAGGCATGGAGCTGCTGACAGGGCTGCCGCCCGGCGCGCCCGACGCGGAGGGCCGGTTCCCGGAGGGCACGCTCGACGCGCGCGTGGCCGCCAGCCTGGACGCGCTGGCCGCGAGGGCGCGGGCGTTCGCGGCGTCCTCCCGCGGGGAGGAGCCGCGCCCCTGACCTCCGCGCTCCCGGGGCCGCCGGCCGCCTCAGAGGGCGGCGGCCGCCTCGACGGCGTGCGCGGGCTGGTGCGCGACCAGCACCTGGCACGGCGCCTCGCGCACCACGCGCGCCGCCACCGCGCCGCCCACGGTGCGCCCGAGGCGCCGGTGCGGGTGCGCGCCGATCACCACCAGATCGTACCCGCCCTCGCCCAGCTCCCGCAGGATCTCGCCCGCCGCGCCGCCGCTCGCGAGCAGCGCCCGCACCGGCCTGCCCACCATGCCCTGCGCGACGCCGCGCCAGCGCTGCAGCTCCGCGCCGAGCCGCTGCGCCTGCGCCTCCAGCCGCGCGGGATCGCGGGCCGCCGCGCGCGCCTCCGCCCTCGCGAGCGGCTCGTGGACGTGCACCAGCGCCAGCTCGGCGCCGGTGCGATGGGCCAGGTCCGCGGCCGTCGTGACCGTGGCGCGCGACGCCTCGCTGAGATCGACCGCGCAGAGGATCCGGTGCCAGGACCGCATGGCGCCTCCCCGGGCGCGCCGGTGCGCGCCCTTCCCGGCCGCCCGCCCGCGCCGGCGCGGCGGGGCAGGCCGGGGTCAGTGGTACTGCGCGGCCTCGGCCGCGACGTCCTCGTGCGCCGCCTCGGCGCCGCTCCGCACCACCAGCACCGGGCACGGCGCCCGGCGGGCCACCGCCTCCGCCACCGAGCCCAGCACCAGCCGGCGGAGGCCGCTCCGGCCGTGGGTGGCGATCACCAGGAGATCCGTCCCGTGCTCCGCGGCGAAGCGGGGGATCTCGTCCTCCGGCTGGCCCGGGGCGACGTGCGTGGACACCGGCGCGCCGAGGAGCCGCTCCGCCTCGCCGCGCCAGGCCGTGACGGTCCCCTCGACCTCCTCGGCGATGATCGGCCCGAGGTCGCGGGCGGCGACCAGCATGTCCGTCGCCATCGCCGGCG
This sequence comes from Anaeromyxobacter sp. PSR-1, assembly GCF_000964525.1. Lineage (GTDB taxonomy): Bacteria > Myxococcota > Myxococcia > Myxococcales > Anaeromyxobacteraceae > Anaeromyxobacter. Next base: position 24,619 of record NZ_BAZG01000024.1, on the reverse strand, counting down.
GCGAGACGTAGACGTGCAGCAGCGTCAGCTCCGCACCCATGAGGCGGGCGAGCTCCGCCGCCTCGTGCATCGCGCGGCGCGACGGCTCCGAGAAATCGACCGCGCAGCAGATCTTCTTCCAGCCGGCCATGGCGCACCTCCGGATCCCCCGGCGCTCGGCCCCGGTCCGCGGCGGGCGCCGGCTGGACCAGTCCGATCGTACGCCCGCCCACCGGGCGGAGCGCACGTCTGTGGGGGGGACCCGGAGGCGGGGCGAGGGCGCCGCCGCGCAGCGCGCGCACGCGCGTGCGCCGGCGCGCCGGTCCGCTCGCCCGCGCCGGCTCAGCGGGCCGCGATGAGCGTCGGCGCGCTCGCGGCGGCCGGGTCCTGCGGCTGCGCGGGGGCGACCGGGCGCGGCTCGATCCGCTCGCCGGCGGCGAGCATGCGGAGCGAGAGCGCCAGCAGCTCGGAGATCAGCTCGCCGGAGCCGGGGACGTCCAGCTTGCGGTAGATGCGCTTGCGGCGGGCCCGGATGGTCTCGGGGGAGACGTTGGCGGCGGCCGCGGAGTCCTTGCACGCGAAACCCTGGGCCAGCCGGAGCACCTCCGCGCGCTCGGCGGGCGTCAGGCTGCGGCCCTCCAGGTACTTGGCGGTGAACGGCGTGAGGATCTCGACGTCGATGTGAGGCATGGGCTCTGCTTCCTTCCCCGGAACGTGTCCGGCCGTCTCGGCGCCGCCCGGGTCCCCGATCCACCCCTGGACCCCACCCCGGGCGGCCGCCCTGGTGAACGCCACGTTAGGCACCATCCAGCCGGGCGCCACGCCCCATATGGTGCACCCACATGAAAGTTCGCGGGGTTGAACGCCGCGCTCGCCCCCCGAGCGGCCGCGAATAGAATGCCCGGACCCATGCCGGACCCAGCGCGGGAGGACCGAAGGCCGCTCACCGCCCGCGCCCTGCGCGCCGGCCTGGCGTGGATGACGCCGCTCGGCGGCCCCCTCGACCTCCGGCTCCTGGGTCGCACCCTGCTGCACGCGGCGGTGCTGGGCTGCGTGGCGGGCCTGGTGGGCGCGGGCTTCTTCGCCGCGCTCGAGCTCGGGCAGCGCCTGCTGCTCGGCGGGCTCGCCGGGTACCTGCCGCTCCGCGCCGCCGGCGAGCTCGTCTTCGGGAGGGAGCCGGCCGGACCCCTGCGCCCCTGGGTGCTGGTCCTGCTGCCCGCGCTCGGCGGGCTGGCGAGCGGGCTCGTCACCGCGAAGCTCGCGCCCGAGTGCGGGGGCGGCGGCGGCGACGCTACCATCGACGCCTACCACCTCCACGGCGCGCGCATGCGCGCGCGGGTGGCGCCGGTGAAGGCGCTCGCGTCGGTCCTGACGCTCGCCACCGGCGGCGCGGGCGGCCGCGAGGGGCCGACGATGCAGATCGGCGGCGCGCTCGGCGCGCTCACCGGCCGGCTGCTGCCCACCAGCCCGCGCGAGCGGCGCATCCTGATGGTCGCGGGGGTGGCGGCCGGCATCTCGGCGGTCTTCCGGACGCCGCTCGGGGCCGCCCTGCTCGCGGTCGAGATGCTCTACCGCGACGACTTCGAGTCCGACGCCCTGGTGCCCGCCATCCTGGCGAGCGTGGTCGCGTACTCGCTGGTCGCGTCCATCTACGGCGAGGCCACGCTGTTCGGCCGCCTCCCGGCGTTCCCGTTCGTGCCGCGCCACCTCCCGCTGTACGCGCTGCTCGCGCTCCTCGTCTCGCTCGGCGCGGTGGCGTTCGCGGTGAGCCTGCGCACGGTGGCGCGGGTGTTCCGGCGGCTGCCCGGGCCGGCCTGGCTGCGGCCGGGCGTGGGCGGGCTGCTCATGGGCGGGTTCGCCACCGCGATCATCCTGCTCGTCGGCCACCTGTACGGCGCCGAGGACCGCGGCATCGGGCTGCTCGGCGGCGGCTACGGCGCGGTGCAGGCCGCCATCGCCGGCTCCCCGGGCATGCAGCCCGGGTGGTCGCTGGTCGTCCTCCTGCTCGGCCTCGCCGCCGCGAAGGTGGTGGCGGCCTCGCTCACCATCGGCTCGGGCGGCTCCGCCGGCGACTTCGCCCCGGCGCTCACCATCGGCGGCCTGCTGGGCGCGGCGTTCGGCCACGGGGCCGCGCTCCTCACCGGCGATCCCACGCTCCAGCCGGCCGCGTTCGTGCTGGTGGGGATGGGCACGCTGTACGGCGGGCTGGCGCACGTGCCGCTCTCGGCGCTGGTGCTGGTGTCGGAGCTGGCCGGCAGCTACGACCTGCTCGTCCCCATGATGCTCTCCATCGGCGTGGCGTACGTGGCGCTGCGGCGCTGGACGCTCTACCCCGCGCAGCCGCGCAACCAGCGCGAGTCGCCGGCGCACCCGGAGCTGCGCGCCCGCGACCTGCTCGCCCGCGTCACCGTCCGCGACGTGGCGGTGCCCGCCGAGGCCGGGCCGGCCGAGGCGGGCGCGCGGCTCGCCGAGGGGCTGGCGGCGGCGGGCCACACCTCCCGCCAGCGCGTGCTGCCGCTGCTCGGCCCCGCCGGCGCGTGGGCGGGGATCGCCGACGTGGACGCGATCCGCGCGGCCGCCGCCGACCCGCACCTCGGCTGGGCGGTGCTCGCCGACGTGGCGGCGCGGTGGACCGCGGTGGCGCCCGAGACCACGCTCGCCCGCGTGGGCGAGCTGCTGGTGGACAGCGGCCTGCGCCAGCTGCCGGTGCTCGAGGGCGGCCGGGTGACCGGCTACGTCGGCGAGGCGGAGATCGCGCGGGTGTTCCTGCAGGCGATCGCCGATCCGCCTGCTCGCCACCCTGCCGGCGCCTGACGAGCGCCCTCCTGCTGCGCCCCATCTCCCGCGCGCACCGGCGCGCGGCCGGGCGCATCCATTGGGATGGGGCGACGGGCGGATGGTCCCGGGCCGCGCGGCATGCCGCCGCCGGCCGGGCCGGACCGCCGCGGAGGTGCCGGGTGGCGCAGCGGCTGGAAGAGTACGCGATGGTCGGCGACGCGCAGAGCGCGGCGCTCGTCGGGCGGGACGGTTCGGTGGACTGGCTGTGCTGGCCCCGCTTCGACTCCGACGCCTGCTTCGCCGCGCTCCTCGGCGCGCCGGAGCACGGCCGCTTCTCCCTCCGCCCGGCGGGCGAGGTGCGCGCGGTGCGCCGCGCCTACCGGCCGGGCACGCTGGTGCTCGACACCGAGCTGTCCACCGCCGAGGGCGCGGTGCGGATCGTGGACTTCATGCCGCCGCGCGGCGCCGCGCCCGACCTGGTGCGCCTGGTCCAGGGGCTCCGCGGGCGGGTGGAGCTCGACCTGGAGCTCTCGCCGCGCTTCGGGTACGGGGCGCGCCGCCCGTGGATCCGCGGCCGGGGGCGCCACCTCTCCGCGAGCGCCGGCCCGGACACGCTGCACCTCATCGGCGAGGTCCCGCTCCGCGCCGAGCACGGCACCATCCGCGCCCGGTTCGCGGTGGCCGCCGGCGAGTCGGCGCCGTTCGTGCTCACCTGGCACCCGTCGCACCAGCCCGCGCCCACGCCGCCCGAGCCCGGCGCGGCGCTGGAGGCGACCGAGGCGTGGTGGCGCCGCTGGTCGGGGCGCTGCACCGCGGGCGGCCGCTGGCACGCGCTGCTGGTGCAGTCGCTGGTGGTGCTGAAGGCGCTCACCTACGCGCGCACCGGCGGGATCGTGGCCGCGCCCAGCACCTCGCTCCCGGAGGCGCCCGGGGGCGTGCGCAACTGGGACTACCGGTTCTGCTGGCTGCGCGACGCCACCTTCACGCTCCTCGCGCTGATGGGCGCCGGCTACGTGGACGAGGCGCGCGCCTGGCGCGACTGGCTGCTGCGCGCGGTCGCGGGCCAGCCGGAGGACCTGCAGATCATGTACGGCATCGCGGGCGAGCGGCGGCTCACCGAGCTCGAGCTGCCGTGGCTCCCGGGCTACGAGGGCGCGCGCCCGGTGCGGATCGGCAACGCCGCCTCCTCGCAGCTCCAGCTCGACGTGTTCGGCGAGGTGCTGGACTGCCTGCACCAGGCGCACCTGTCCGGCCTCCCCTTCAGCGCCGATGCCTGGACCGTGCAGCGCGCGCTGCTCGACTGGCTCGAGTCGCACTGGGACGATCCCGACGAGGGCATCTGGGAGATCCGCGGGCCGCGCCGGGACTTCACGCACTCGAAGGTCATGGCCTGGGTGGCGGTGGACCGCGCGCTGCGCTCGGCGCGCGCCGGGCGGCTCGACGGCCCGCTCGATCGCTGGCGGGCGCTGCGGGCGCGCATCCACGCGGAGGTGTGCGCCCGCGGCTACGACGCGGAGCGCGGCGCGTTCACGCAGGCGTTCGGGTCGAAGGCGCTCGACGCCAGCCTGCTCCTGGTGCCGCAGGTGGGGTTCCTGCCGGCCACCGATCCGCGCGTGGGCGGGACGATCGCCGCGATCGAGCGCGAGCTGACCGAGGGCGGCCTGGTGCACCGGTACGACAGCCGCACCGGCGTGGACGGCCTCCCGCCCGGCGAGGGGGTGTTCCTGGCGTGCACGCTCTGGCTCTCGGACGCGCTCCGCATGCAGGGGCGGCACGCCGAGGCGGCCCGCTACTTCGAGCGCGTGGTGGGGCTCGCGAACGACGTCGGGCTGCTCGCCGAGCAGTGGGACCCGGTCCAGCGCCGGCTGGTGGGCAACTTCCCGCAGGCGTTCTCGCATGTGGCGCTGGTCAACGCCGCGCTGGGCCTGAGCGGCCCGGCGCCGCACCGCTCCGGGCGCTGCCCGGAGGGCGACTGCGACTGAGCCCCGGCCCCGCGCTCAGCGCCGCCCGCCGGCCTCGCCCGGCACGGTCCGGAACGGCACCGTGATGCGCCCGGAGACGCGGTCGCGCTTGCGCAGCCGGCCCGCGTCCACCAGCATGCGCCCGGCCCAGCGGTACACGTTGAACTCGGACACGAAGGTGCGCAGCGCCCGCATGCGCTCGCGCTGCTCCTCGCGCGGCATGGCCAGCGCCGCGGCCAGCGCCGAGCTGGCCTCCTCGAGATCGTACGGGTTCACCAGCAGCGCCTCGCCCAGCTCGCGCGACGCGCCGGTGAAGCGCGAGAGCACGAGCACCCCCGCCTCGTCGTCGCGGGCGGCCACGAACTCCTTCGCGACCAGGTTCATGCCGTCGTGCAGCGAGGAGACGTAGCAGAGGTCCGCGGCGCGGTAGTAGCGGAACACCGTGGGTGGCTCGTGGTGCTCCCGGAGCAGCACGATGGGCCGGTAGGAGCCCTCGCCGAACCGCTCGTTCACCCGCTGGGCCACCTCCTCCACGCTCCGGTTCAGCTCCTGGTAGCGCGGGATGCGCGTGCGGCTGGGCGCGGCGAGCTGCGCGAACGTGAACCGGCCCCGGAACTGCGGGAAGCGCTCCAGCAGCCGCTCCACCGCCAGCAGCCGCTCCTCGATGCCCTTCGTGTAGTCGAGCCGGTCGATGCCGACGCCCAGCAGCGCGTCGGGCGCGAGGCCGAGGTCGGCGAAGACGCGCTCGCGGCAGATGGGCGCGGCGGGCGCGTCCGCCGCCCAGCGGGTGGGCCAGTCGATCGAGATCGGGTAGGCGCGGACCAGCGTCTCCTGGCCGCCCAGCACCACGCTCTGGCGCTCGCGGTCGAGCCGCGCCTCCAGGTAGCGGTCCACCGAGTCGAGGAAGTTGTTGCAGTGCGCCTGGACGTGGAACCCGAGGATGCTCGAGCCGAGCATGCCCTCCAGGATCTCGGGGCCCCACGGGCAGATCCCGAAGCGCTCGGAGTTGGGCCACGGGATGTGCCAGAACGTGATGATGGTCGCGCGCGGCAGCCGCTCGCGGATCATCCGGGGCAGCAGCGCGAAGTGGTAGTCCTGCACCAGCACCACCGGATCCGGGCCGGTCGCCTCCTCGCACACCGCGTCGGCGAACTTGCGGTTCGCGTCGCGGTAGGCGGCGAAGTCGGCGCCGCGGAACGTCGGCCGGGTGTGCGCCACGTGGCACAGCGGCCACAGCCCCTCGTTCGAGAAGCCGTAGTAGTAACCCTCCTCCTCCGCCGCGGTGAGCCACACGCGGCGCAGCGTGTAGGCGGGGTCGTCGGGCGGCACGCGCACGCGGGCGTGCCGGTCCACCACCTCCCGGTCGGCCGAGCCGCTGCCGTGCGCGATCCAGGTGCCGCCGGTGGCGTGGACCACCGGCTCCAGCGCGGTGACGAGGCCGCTGGCCGGGTGCTGCACCCGGAGCGTCCCGTCGCGCCGCTCGTGGATGTAGGGCTCGCGGTTGGCGACCACGATCACCTCGCTGCCGGGGAGGTGCCGGGCGAGCGCGTCGCGCAGCCGGGCCGGCGACCAGAGCCCCGCCCTGCCCTCCGACTGCTCCGCCGCGAGCTCCGAGACCAGGGCGCGCACGTCGGACAGCAGCGGCTGGAACTCGCGCCGGGTGCGCGGCGGGGCCGACGGCCCCGGCATCAGCCAGGTCGCCCGGAGCACGCGCTGCAGCTCCGCGCTCCACCCGCGCCACGAGAAGCGCGCCGCGAGCGTGGTCGCGACCGCCGCGGCCAGCGCCACGATCGCGAACGCGACCGCCAGGAACCCGCGCGTCTGCTCCTCGCGCGTCGCCACCCAGCTCATGTCGTGCACCAGCGCCACGAACCCGAGCGGCCCGTCCGCGTCCGCCAGCGGCACCGCGGTGAGGTGCACGCGGCTGTCGCCGTAGGGCGCCTCGAACGCCCAGGTGGTGGGCGAGGCCGCGCCCGCGGAGGCGTGCGCCCGGATCCGGCCGCAGTCGAACGGCGCCGGGTACTCGGACGTGCTCGCCACGAGCCCGCCCTCGGGATCGCAGGCCGCCGCGCCGAGCACCCGCTCGTCGCGGGCCACCTCGCCGAGGATGCGGCGCACCCGCGCACGCTCCCCCTTGCGGAGCGCCCGCTCCAGCCCGTCCCGGGCGCCGGAGACCGCCAGCTCCGCCCGCATGCGCGTGTCGCGGTCGAACCAGCGCCGGGCCGTGTGCTCCACGAGGACCGACGCCCCCCAGGCGATGGCGCCCAGGAGGAGCATCAGCGGGACGAGGACCTTCAAGACCGCGCGCATCGGACCATCCTATGTCCGGTCGGTTGGCCCTCCAACCGCCTGCGGGGGACCCTGCGCCAGGAGGACGCACCGGCCGCGGGGTCCCTCCGACGCCGCCTCGGCGGGCGAGCGGCCGGGCCCCGGCGCGGCGCGACCCCGCCCGGGCGCCCGCCGCTACGCCAGGGACGCCTCGTCCGCGAGCACGAGCAGCGCGCCGTCGAGCGGGCGCACCCGCGCCGCGGGGATCGCGGGCGGCCCGGCGGCCAGGAGCCGCCCGAGCGCGGCGCGCTTGCCGGCGCCCGACACGAGGAACGCGATCGCGCGGGCCCGCTCCAGCACCGGCAGCGTGAGCGTGACGCGGTGGGCGCCCACCGCGGGCACGAACGGCGCCGCCACCCAGCGCGCCCGCTCGTCCAGCGCCGGGCTGCCCGGGAACAGCGACGCGGTGTGGCCGTCGGCCCCGAGCCCGAGCAGCACGAGGTCGAGGCGCGGCGGGGCTCCGTCGGGCTCGGCGTCCCGCCGCAGCGCCGCCTCGTACCGCGCGGCCGCCTCCGCGGGCGGCCGCTCGCCCTCGATGCGGTGGACCGCGGCGGGCGCGACGCGGTCGAGCAGGGCCTCGCGCGCCATGCGGTAGTTCGAGTCGGGGTGGTCCGGCGGGACGCAGCGCTCGTCGCCGAACCACACCTCCGTGCGCGCCCACGGCACCCGGCCGCGCCAGGGCGCCGCCGGATCCGCGAGGACCTCGTACAGCGCCCGCGGCGTGCTCCCGCCCGCGAGCGCGACCGCGAAGCGCCCCCGCGCGGCCACGGCCTCGCCGGCGCGCCGCGCCACCTCCTCGGCGGCGGCGCGCGCCAGCCCCGCCGGGTCGGCGGCGCGCACCAGCGTGGTCCCTGGCGGAGGCGCCACGGCGCTCACTCCCGGTCCGCCCAGCGCCGCCCGTCGCGCGCGAGCAGCTCGCTCGCCGTCGCGGGCCCCCAGCTCCCGGCGGCGTAGTTGGGAAAGTCGCGCGCCGGCAGCGTGGACCAGACGTCGAGCACCGGGGTGGCGATGCGCCAGCTCGCCTCCACCATGTCGGCGCGGTGGAACAGCGTCGCGTCGCCGATCATGGCGTCGTGGAGCAGCCGCTCGTACCCGGTGGCGGGCGGCAGGCCGCCGAAGTCGGCGTAGCTGAAGTCGAGCCGCACCGGCTGGAGCTGGATCGACGGCCCGGGCCGCTTCGCCTTCATGGAGATGCAGATGGCCTCCTCCGGCTGGATGAGGATGTCGAGCCGGTTCGGCTCGATGCCCTCCACGCCCGCCTCCTGGAACAGGAGCAGCGGCGGCCGCCGGAACTGGATGGAGATCTGCGTGTCGCGCCGCGCGAGCCGCTTGCCGGCGCGCACGTAGAACGGCACCCCGGCCCAGCGCCAGTTCTCCACCTGGAGCTTCAGCGCGGCGTAGGTCTCGGTCTGCGAGGTCGGCGACACGCTCGGCTCGGCCCGGTACCCGGGCACCTTCTGGCCGCCCAGGTAGCCCTCGCCGTACTGGCCGCGCACCGTGTTCCGCAGCACGTCCTCCGGCGACATGGGCCGGATCGACTCCAGCACCTTGGTCTTCTCGTTGCGCACCGCCTCGGCGCCGAGCGTGGAGGGCGGCTCCATCGCCACGAGCGTGAGCAGCTGCAGGATGTGGTTCTGGACGATGTCGCGGAGCGCGCCGGCCTGCTCGTAGTAGTCGCCCCGCCCCTCCACCCCCAGCTCCTCGGCCACCGTGACCTGCACGTGGTCCACGTAGCGGCGGTTCCAGATCGGCTCGAAGATGCCGTTCGCGAACCGGAACACCATCAGGTTCTGGACCGTCTCCTTCCCGAGGTAGTGATCGATGCGGTAGATCTGCTCCTCGCGCACCACTGTGGCGAGCTCGCGGTTCAGCGCCGCCGCCGAGTCGAGGTCGCGGCCGAACGGCTTCTCGATCACCACCCGCCGCCACCCCGCGCTCTCCCCGAGCAGCCCCGCCGCGCCCAGCCCGCGCACGATGTGGCAGAACTCGGTGGGCGGCGTGGCCAGGTAGAACAGCGCGTTGCCCGCGGTCCCGTGCTTCTGCGCCGCGTGCGCGAGCGCGCCGCCGATCCGCTCGTAGGTGGCCGGGTCCTCGAAGTCCCCCTGCACGTGGTGGACGCGCTCGGCGTACTCCGACCAGATCGCGTCGTCCACCGGCCGCGTCGCGAAGGTGCGGAGCGCGCCGGTGACCGCGTCGCGGTAGGCGGCGTCGTCGAGCGCCCGGCGCGAGACGCCCACGATGGCGAAGTCGCGCGGGAGCAGCCCGTTCAGGCGCAGGTTGTAGAGCGACGGCAGGAGCTTGCGCCGGGCGAGGTCGCCCATCGCGCCGAAGATCACGAACGCGCAGGGGTCGCCGGGGCGGTCGCTGGCAGGGGGCGCGGTCACCGCGAGCCTCCCTTCACCGCCTCGTGGTGCCCGCCGAACCCGCGGCGCATCGCGCTCAGCAGCTTCTCGCCGAAGGTGTTCGCCCGGCGCGAGCGGAAGCGCGCGAACAGCGCCGCGGAGAGCGCCGGGGCCGGCACGCCCTCCTCCACCGCCGCCTGGATGGTCCAGCGCCCCTCGCCGGAGTCGGCCACCGCGCCCTCGAACGCGTCCAGCCCGGGGTCGCGCGCCAGCGCCGCGGCGGACAGGTCGAGCAGCCAGGAGGTCACCACGCTCCCGCGCCGCCACAGCTCGGCCACCTCGGCGAGGTCGAGCCGGTAGCGGATCGCCTCCGGCAGCCCCTCGCCGGCGGCGCCCCGCAGCAGGTCGAAGCCCTCCGCGTACGCCTGCATGAGGCCGTACTCCACGCCGTTGTGGATCATCTTCACGAAGTGGCCGGCGCCGGCCGGGCCGCAGTACAGGTAGCCCTCCTCGGCGGTCCCGCCCGCGGTGCGCCCGGGCGTGGGCGGCGCCGAGGCGCGGCCGGGCGCGAGCGTCCGGAGCACCGGCTCGAGCCGGTCGAACGCCTCGCGGTCGCCGCCCACCATCAGGCAGTAGCCGCGCTCCAGCCCGGCCACCCCGCCGCTCGTCCCGGCGTCGAGGAACCGCACGCCGCGCGCCCGCAGCAGCTCGGCCCGGCGCACGTCGTCCTTGAACCAGGAGTTCCCCCCGTCCACCACCACGTCGCCGGGCCCGAGCCGCTCCGCCAGCGCCGCGATCGCCTGCTCGGTGGGCGCGCCCGCCGGCACCATCAGCCAGACCGCGCGCGGCGGGGCGAGCGCCGCCACCAGGGCGTCCAGCGAGGCGGCCCCGGCCCCGCCGTCGGCCGCCAGGTCCGCCACCGCGCGCGCGTCCGGGTCGAACCCGACCACCCGGTGCCCTCCGCGGAGCAGCCTGCGGGCCATCCGGCCGCCCATCCGTCCCAGGCCCACCATCCCGATGTCCATGCCGCCTCCCGTCGTTGACGTGGGGCAAGCGTAAGCGGACGGAACGCCGCCCGCCCGGACGGATTCCAGCACCCGTGGGGTCGCGCGGAGGGGCGCGACCCGCGTGCCCGGCGCGGCGCGCATCACCCGCGGTGCGGCCTCCGGCGCGCGTCGACATGGCCGCACATCCGTGGTTTGTTGGGAGGGCATGTTCCAGGTCAAGCAGGAGTCCCCGTTCCCAGGGCTGGCCGACCGCTGGTCGGCCGCGGACGGCCCCGACGCCGAGACGCTGGAGCTGACGCGCGAGGCGCTCGCCGCCATCCGGCCCGGCGACCGGGCGGAGGTCGCGCCGCTCGTCCAGATCCTGCTGGGCCGGCTGGACGGCCCCCGCCGCGCCCAGGCGCGCCGCGCGCTGCTCGCGCTCCTCGACGGCGCCCGCCGCCGGCTGTTCACCAGCCAGCTCCGCCCCGACGACGTGGACCCGTGGCTGGAGCTGCTCTTCCCGGTCATCGCCCGGGCCGACTGCACGCTCGGCGAGGTGCTCCGCTCGCGCGAGGAGACCGACCCGAAGACGGTGGCGATCCGGGTCCTCGGGCAGGACGCCTGCGAGCTGACGGTCGCGGACGTGGCCCGGCGGACGCGGGCCATCGCGCGCGGCGTCCTGGCGCTGGTGGACGACCACCCCGACGCGCGGGTGGCGATCCTCTCCGAGAACTGCCTCGAGGCGGCGCTGTGCGACCTCGCCTGCCTCACCAACGGCATCGTGGACTACCCGCTCCCCGCGAACGCGGTGGCCGAGCAGGTGGTGTTCATGCTGAAGCACTCCGGGGCGCGGGTGCTGCTCGCCTCGGACGAGGAGCAGGTCGCGAAGGTGCTCCCCTCGCTGCCGGCCCTGCCCGAGCTGCGCGAGATCGTGGTGTTCTCGCGCGCGGCGGCGGAGCGCAACGGCCTGCTCTCGCTCGAGCAGATGATCGGCCAGGGGGCGGACTTCGACGACGACGCGCGCGCGGCGCGCGCCGGCCGCGTCCGGTCCGGCGACGTCGCCACCGTGATGTACACCTCGGGCACCACCGGCAAGCCCAAGGGCATCGTCTTCACGCACCAGAACCTGGTGACGAAGCGGCTGGCGCGCGGGTACGCGCTGCGCGAGGTCGGCGAGGGGGACGTCTTCCTCTGCTACCTGCCGCTGTACCACACGTTCGGCCGCTGGCTGGAGCTGAGCGGCACGCTGTGGTGGGGCGCGACCTACGTGTTCGCCCGCTCCACCGCGCAGGCGTCGCTGCTCGAGGACTTCAAGCGGGTGAAGCCGACCGTCTTCATCTCGGTCCCGAAGAAGTGGATGGAGCTGCACGAGGCGGCGGTCTGGGAGGCCGCCTCCGACGACCCGGACGACGTGGCGGCGCACCTGCGCGTCATCACCGGCGGCCGGCTCCGCTACGGCCTGTCGGCGGCCGGCTACCTCGACCCGGTCGTGTTCCGCGCGTTCCACCGCGCGGGCACCGAGCTCTGCTCCGGCTACGGCATGACCGAGGCCACCGGCGGCGTGACCATGACGCCGGTGGGCGAGTACGTGGACGGCTCCATCGGCAAGCCGCTCCCCGGCATCGAGTGCCGCCGCGCCGACGACGGCGAGCTGCTCATCCGCGGCCCGTACGTCTCGCCCGGCTACTACCACCCCGGCCCGAACGACCACGGCGCCGACGCGGAGGGCTGGTTCGGCACCGGCGACCTGGTCTCCATCGACCCGGCCGGCCACTTCCACATCACCGGCCGCAAGAAGGAGATCTACAAGAACCGCCAGGGGCAGACCATCGCGCCGCAGCGCGTGGAGAACCTGTTCCGCGACTTCGAGGCCATCTCGCAGGCGTTCCTGGTCGGCGACCACCGCGAGTACAACACGCTGCTGGTCTGGCCGAACCAGCAGTCGGCCGCCGTCGGGGGCCGCTCGCCCGACGAGCAGCGCGAGCTGCTCGGGTCGCTGGTCGCGAGCGCGAACCGCTTCCTGGCGCCGTTCGAGCGCGTGGTGGCGTTCCAGGTGCTGCCGCGCGCCCTCGACGACGCGCACGGCGAGCTGACGCACAAGCTCACCTTCAAGCGCGAGGCGGTCGAGAAGAACTGGAAGGACCTCATCGACCGGATGTACGAGCAGAAGCACCTCGCGCTCGCGCTCGACGGCTTCTTCCTCCGCATCCCGAACTGGGTGCTGCGCGAGATGGGCGTGCTCCAGCACGAGGTGGCGCTCGACGCCGGCGTGCTCCGCGCCGGCGAGCGCAGCCTGCGCATCGGCCCCGATCCCGCGGCGCCCGGCGCGCTCCGCATCGGCGACCTCGGCTACGCGGCCGACGGCACCGTCATCGACCTGGGCGCGCTGCTCGCCCGCCCCTCGCTCTGGCTCGGCAACGAGGCGCTGCGCGCGTTCCTGGGCGAGGAGGCGTTCCTCTCGCTCGTGTCCCGCCGCCGGAAGGGCACCACCGACCTGCGCCTCGACGCCCGCCTCTGGCCCGCGCCGGCGCCGGAGCGGCTGCGCGACATGCTGGACGTGGTGGACGCCGGCGAGGTGACCTTCCACTCCATCCACGTGGCCGGCGAGCTGCTGCGCGCCGAGCGCCCCGAGGCGCGCCGCGCCATCAGCCACCTCCACATCGGCCTCGCCGCCGCGCAGAGCGAGCACGCCTCGCTGTGCCGCGCGCTGCTGCGCCGGGCCGCCGAGGCGCCCGACGAGGACGTGCGGCGCCGCGCGTTCCGCGTGCTGCTGCCCAACGAGGACGCGGCCGAGACGCTCGCCACCGTGCGCCTGTTCCTCGACCGGATGGGCGCGATGGCGCTGCGCGACGAGGACCTGGCCGACCTGGGCGAGCGCGGGCTCTCCGACGCGCAGGTCCAGGTGCTGCTCGCCCACCTCGCCTCCGACCGCGCCAACGCCGCCCCGGCGGATCCCTCCGACCGGCGGCTGCTGGTGGGCGCGATGCGCCTGCTCACCGCCTGCGCCATCGCGCACCCGGTCTACTTCGGCCGCGTGCGCGTGCCGCTCGCCCGCCTCACGCTGCACGAGGATCCCGAGGTGGCCGCCCGCGCCGGCGAGGAGCTGGACCGCCTGCGCCGCGGCTTCTCCAACTTCGTCGGCCCCAACCTGCGGCTCGCGATCGACCCGCAGACCGGCGTCGAGTACGGCTGGCACCACGTGCTGGTGTTCGACGACAGCGTGCCGGTGCAGGTGCGCCCGTCGCTGCTCTCGGCCTTCGAGGACGCCACCATCGTGCGCGCCTCGGTGTTCGAGCTGGGGCGCGGCGTGCTGCTCTCGCTCGCCGACATCCCGCCGGGCGGCCTGGCGGTCTCGCTGCTCGGCCGCCAGCACGGCAAGAGCGTCTACCGGGTCTCCATCCACACCCGCGCGCGCGAGGTGTTCGACTTCGCCATGAACGTGGCGGAGGACATGACCTTCGCCGAGCTGCGCCAGGAGGTGAACTGGCTGCTCGCCGCCGGGGCGCCGCCGCCGCTGGTGGAGAAGTTCGGCGGCTACTTCGCCGAGTGGGGCATCTTCACCGAGGAGTTCATCCCGGGGTCCGACGTGGAGCGGCAGGTGGCGCGGCTGGTGCGCCAGGGCGAGACGCGGCGCCTCCAGCTCCTCTGGCCGTTCCTGGTGTGGACCGCGGTGGAGGGGCACGTCCGGTTCTGGGACCGCACCGGGCGGCGGCTCGCGCTGCGCGAGCCCTCCCCGGCCGCGTTCATCGTGCCCTCGCACGACTACCACTCCGGCGCGCGGCTGGTGTCCATCTCCGACCGCTCCCCCTGCACCGGGTTCGACGAGCTGCTCGACCGGTTCGAGGAGACGTTCATCCAGCGCATCGAGCGGTCCCGGCCCGAGCTGAAGGGCGGCGCCGACGACGCCATCGTGCTCTCCGCGGTGGTGGAGGCGCTCGGGCTGGAGCGCGGCACCGCGCTGCTCGAGGAGGTGTCGCAGACCTCGCGCCGCGCCGTCGCCATCGAGACGTTCCTGGAGCGGCTGCGCGAGGACGGCTTCACCCCGCAGCGCGTCCACTTCGCGGCCCGGCGCTACCGGCGCTGGCTGGAGGTGAACCCCCAGGCGACGTTCGAGGCCCAGGGGAAGATGCTCGGCGAGCTGTGGGGCACCTACCGGCTCTCCGAGGTCGAGACCGCCTGGCCCGACACCCGGGTGCGCTTCTTCCGCCACACCGTGTTCGCGAACGTGCGCCCGGAGCTGGGCGCCGCGCTCGACCGGATCATGAACCGGGCCCGGGTGCTCCCCGCCGGCGGGCTGGACCTCGAGGAGCAGGTGGCGGCGGTGCGCAGCGCGGCGCGGCCCACCTCCGAGGAGGACTACTTCCTGGCGCGCATGACGTACCGGTACCTGGCGCCCACCGACGAGGTGGCGCTCATCTCCATGCCGTCGGGCGGCCACTACGTGACCGAGGTGGTGGTGGCGCTCACCGACGAGGCGGGGGAGCGCTTCACGGTGCGCGGCCCGGTGTCGCCGCGCGAGGTGGCGCGGCTGCTCCACATGTTCCACGAATCGAACCTGCAGGTGACCTTCACCACCGAGCACGAGTTCCTGCTCTGCCTCGACCCGAAGGACACCGTGATCGGAGGGCTCTTCTACCGGCAGGTGGCGCCGGACCGCGTGCACATGGAGAAGCTGGTGGTGGGGCGGCGCCTCCGCGGGCGCGGCGTGGCCGACGGCCTGATGCGCGAGTTTGCGCGGCGGCTCAAGGCGCGCGGCGTGCGCCGGATGGAGACCGGTTACTTCCAGCCCGAGTACCTGCGCCGCTTCGGCTTCCGCACCGATCCCACCTCGGGCGGCCTGGTCCGCGAGATCGAGCCCGACGACTTCCCGCTCTAGCGCCATGACCAAGTCCACCTGGAAGCTCATCGACTCCACGCTCCGCGAGGGCGAGCAGTTCGCCCACGGGACGTTCCGCACCGAGGACAAGCTCGAGATCGCGCGCGCGCTCGACACCTTCGGCGTGGAGTACGTCGAGGTGACCAGCCCGGCCGCCTCGCCGCAGTCGCAGCGCGACGCGGCGCAGATCGTGAAGCTGGGGCTGGGCGCGCGGGTCATCACCCACTCGCGCTGCGTCCTCGACGACGTGCGCGCCGCCATCGACACCGGCGTCCGCGGCATCGGCCTGCTGTTCGCGACCAGCCGCATCCTGCGCGAGTCCTCGCACGGCAAGTCGATCCAGCAGATCATCGACGCCATGGGGCCGCCCATCGAGCTGGCGCTGAAGGCCGGGCTCGAGACGCGCTTCTCCGCCGAGGACGCGTTCCGCAGCG
Source organism: Anaeromyxobacter sp. PSR-1 (assembly GCF_000964525.1). GTDB lineage: Bacteria > Myxococcota > Myxococcia > Myxococcales > Anaeromyxobacteraceae > Anaeromyxobacter. Next base: position 8,935 of record NZ_BAZG01000024.1, on the reverse strand, counting down.
AGGTGACCGACCTGGTGGCGGTCTACCAGGCCGCCGAGCGGCTCGGCGTCCACCGCGTCGGCATCGCCGACACGGTGGGCATCGCCACCCCGCGCCAGGTCTTCGCGCTGGTGCGCGAGATCCGCCGCGCGGTCCGCTGCGACATCGGCTTCCACGGCCACAACGACACCGGCTGCGCCATCGCCAACGCCTACGAGGCGCTGGCCGCCGGCGCCACCCACGTGGACGTGGCGGTGCTGGGGATCGGCGAGCGCGTCGGGATCACCCCGCTCGGCGGCATCATCGCGCGCATGTTCTCGATCGAGCCGCAGACGGTGGCGGAGCGCTACCGCCTCGGCCAGCTCCGCGAGCTGGAGCGGCTGGTGGCGCGGGTCACCGGCATCGAGGTGCCGTTCAACAACTACGTGACCGGCGAGACCGCCTACTCGCACAAGGCCGGGATGCACCTGAAGGCCATGATGGCGAACCCGGGCTCCTACGAGATCATCCCCCCGGAGGCGTTCGGCCTCACCCGGCGGCTGATCCTGGGCAGCCGCCTCACCGGCCGCCACGCCATCGCCTACCGGGCGCGCGAGATGGGCATCACGTTCGGCGAGACCGAGCTGAAGGCGCTCACCAAGCGCATCAAGGAGCTGGCGGACGCCGGCGAGCTCTCCGAGGAGCAGATCGACCGGGTCCTGCGCGACTGGGTGACGGCCTGATCGGCGCGGGCGCCGCCCTCTGCTAGACTGCGCCGCCCCATGCTGCGCAGCCGCCTCCTGCTCCTCGCCGCCGCCGGCCTCTGGTCCACGGCCGGCGCCGCCATGAAGCTGTGCGACCTCTCCGGCTGGCAGATCGCCGGCGGCCGGTCGCTGGTGGCGGGCCTGTTCCTGCTGATCGCGGTGCCCCAGGCCCGCCGCCGCCCCTCGCGCGGCGTGCTGCTCGTGTCGGTGGCCTACGCGGCGACCGTCGTCCTGTTCGCGCTCGCGAACAAGCTCACCACCTCGGCCAACGCGATCTTCATCCAGGACACCGCGCCGCTGTGGGTGCTGCTGCTCTCGCCGGCGCTGCTCGGCGAGCGCCCCGCCCGCAGCGAGCTGCTCGCGGTGCCGGTCTTCGGCGCCGGGCTGGCGCTGTTCTTCCTCGACGAGCTGACGCCGGGACAGCTCACCGGGAACGTGGTGGCGCTCGGGTCGGGCGTGGCGTTCGCGCTCTGCATCCTCGGCCTGCGCCGGCTGAACGCCTCCGGCCCGCCGGCGCTGGTGTGGGGCAACCTGCTCGCGGCCGCGGTGGCGCTGCCGCTCTGGCCCACCGGCCCGGCGCCGCGGGCGCTCGACCTGGCGCTGGTCGCGTACCTGGGCGTGTTCCAGCTCGGCCTCGCGTACCTGTGCTTCGCCCGCGGGCTCGAGAAGGTCCCGGCGCTGGAGGCGTCGCTGCTGGTGCTGCTCGAGCCGGTGCTCAACCCGATCTGGACGTTCCTGCTGGCCGGCGAGCGTCCCGGCCCGTGGGCGCTGGCCGGCGGCGCGGTGGTGCTGGCCGCCACCGCCTGGCGCACGCTGGCGCCGGCGCTGCTCGCGCCCCGGCTGCGGGCCGGCTCACCGCGCGCGTAGGCCGCCCGCGGCGCGGCCGTTCCGCTCGCGCCGCTCCCCGGGCGACAGGAACTCCACGACCTCGGCCCGGCGCGCCATGGTGTCCGCGTAGCCGAGGTCCATGACCCGGTGCACGTACACCGGCTCGAAGGCCAGGTAGCTGAGCAGGTCCTCGCCCGCGTGGCCGGTCGCCCCGATGCCCTTCAGCAGGTAGCGGAGCATGCGCGGGAAGCGGCCGTACTCGTCGGCGGCGAGCTTCCCGAGGTCGAGCGACGGGCGGAGCACCAGCGCCGGCACCTCGCGCAGCTCCAGCTCGCCGCGCCCGAGCCGCTCGCGCGGGATGAGCGCCAGCGTCCGGTTGATGCGCTGGAGCCGCTCCACGTCGGAGTCGAGCGAGTCGAGGAACACCGCGTTCAGCAGCACGCCCGCGATCTCCGAGAGCGGCAGCGCGTCGTCCGCGCCGCGCACCTCGTCCCGCGCCGTCTCCGCGGCGCTGCGCAGGTGGCGCACGCTGATGGCCACGATCCGCTCCGCCCCGAGGTGGATGGCCGGGCTGAGCGGGCAGATCATGCGGACGCAGCCGTCCCCGTAGAACGTCCGCTCGATCCGCACCGGCGGGAAGAAGATGGGGATGGCGGCCGACGCCATCACGTGGTCGAGCGTGAGCCGCGCCCGCACGCCCACGCGCGTCGAGCGGATCCACGGCTCGATGTCCGGCGCGCCCTCGAAGAACGTCACGCCCGCGCCGGTGTGGTAGTTCGTGGCCGAGAGCGCCACCGCCCGCAGCCGGCCGGTGCGCAGGTGGCGCCGCAGCCGGCCCATCGGCAGCGCGCCGGCGAGCAGCGCGCGCAGCGGCGCCGGGTCGAGCAGGTAGTTGATCCCGGTCTTGCCGACGAGCCCGCCCGCGGACAGGTCGCGCAGCCACCGGCTCCCCACCCCGGCCAGCGCCAGCGCGCCGGTGCGGAACACGCGATCCGGCGTGAGCGAGGCCCAGGTGGCCTGGAGCCGCTCGGCGGCCGTCGCGAAGTCGCCCGCGCCGCAGCCCAGCACCGCGCCGTTGATCGCGCCGGCGCTGATCCCGGCCAGCACGCCGAACGGGATCGGCCCCGGCCCGGCGATCTCCGCCAGCGCGCGGAGCGCGCCGACCTGGTACGCCGCCCGGGCGCCGCCGCCCGTCAGGACGAGACCGGTGTGGCCCACGTCTCGAACCTAGCGCCGGCGCCGCACCGCGGCACCGGCCGCGGCCTCACCGGAGCGCCCGCAGCGCGGCCGCGACGTCGGCCACCGCGAGGTAGAGGTTCACCTGCTTCGCGCTGCCGGCGGTCCCGACGTAGGCGTACTGGACGTTGATGCCCTTCGCGCCCAGCCGGTCCGCGACCTCGCCCAGCGCGCCGGGCCGGTCCGGCAGCGTCACCTCGACGACCTCGTCCTCGGTGATCTCCCAGCCGTGCGCCGTCAGCGCCCGCCGCGCGGCGGCCGGCTTGTCCACCACCATCCGGAGGAAGCCGCGCCCGTCCAGCACGCTCGCCATGAAGGCGCGGATGCTCACGCCCTTCTGGCCCAGCGCGTCGGCGACCTCGCCCATCACCCCGGGGCGATCCGCCACCCACGCGGAGATCTGCTTGACCCTCGGCATCGCACGCCCCCTTCCGCGTCGCGGAACCACGGCGAGTGACCGGCCTCCCGGCTGCATACCGCCGGGGGGCCGTCCGCGCCATCCCCGCCCCGCGGGACCGAGGCCAGGGGTGCGCCGTCAGCCGGCCAGCGCGCTCGCGAACGGGAACAGGCCGAACGCGCCGCCGGTGTGGAAGAACACGACGCGCGGCGAGGGCAGGCCGCCCGGCTCGCGCGCCCGCGCGGCCAGGCCCAGCATGGCCTTTCCGGTGTAGACCGGATCGAGGAGCACGCCGTCCTCGCGCGCCGCGCGGCGGATGATCTCCAGCCCCTCCGGCGTGGCCTGGGCGTAGCCCGGGCCGATGAACCCGTCGTCGATCCGGAGCTCGTCCGCCGGCACCTCCGGCAGCGCCGGCCACCGGCGGCGCGCGTCCGCGCAGAGCGCCGCGATGGTGGCGCGGAAGTACGCGGCGTCGTTGCAGACCGCGAAGCCCACCGGCCGCGCGTCCTTCCACCCCAGCGCGCGCACCCCGAGCTCGAGGCCGGCGCCGGTGCCGCCCGAGCCCGCCGCGTAGGCGAGCGTCAGCGGCCCGCTCCGCCACGCCTCCGGGAGCTGCCGCCGCAGCTCCGCGACGGCGAGCAGGTAGCCCAGGCTCCCCAGCGGCGACGAGCCGCCCTCCGGGATCACGTAGGCGCGCCGCCCGGCCGCGCGCAGCTCCGAGGCCACCGCGTCCATGAGCTCGGCGCGGCGCCGGTACTCCTCGTGCGAGACCCAGCGCAGCTCCGCGCCGGCCAGGAGGTCGAGCAGCACGTTCGCCTCGGGCGCGGGCGGCCGCGCCGGGTCCGGCACGCGCAGCAGGAGCACCGCGCGCAGCCCGCGCTTCGCGGCCGCGAACGCCGTGGCGCGGCAGTGGTTGGACTGCACGCCGCCGCAGGTCACGAGCGTGTCCGCCCCCGCCGCCTCGGCCTCCGCGAGCAGGTACTCGAGCTTCCGCGCCTTGTTGCCGGACAGCTCCAGGCCGGTGAGGTCGTCGCGCTTGTAGAGCAGGTCGAGCCCGAGCGCGGCCCCGAGCCGCGGCGAGGGCTCGATGGGCGTGGGCAGCCGGGCGAGCGGCACGCGCGGGGGCAGGTTCAGGGCGGCGGGTTCGCGGGTGGCCGGCATGGCGGGCTCCTCGTCCGGTCAGCGTAGCCCAGCCGGGCCGCCGGCAGGAACCGGGCCCGCGGGGGCCCATGGCCGGGCGGCCGACCGCTCCCGCGCGCGGGCGCCGGGCGGCCGGCGCTGCGCGGCCCGTTCACCTGTCGTGGAACGCGCCTTCCACCGATCGCCCACCGCCACCCACCTGCCGCCGCCATTCCGCCGCGGCGGCGCGCACCGGGCGCTGGCCCGCCGCTCGCACAGCGGGCCGCCGTTCCTGCACGGCGCGCGGGCCGCGCATTCGACGACGGAGGGGAGATGCTCGGAAGAGGCGGCGCGTGGGTGGCGCTGGCGGTGGTGGTCGCGGTCGCGGTCGCGGGGTGCGGTTCCGGCGGGAGCACTCCCGCCCCGGTCACGCCGCCCGCTGGGGGCGGAGGAGGCGGCGGCGGCGGCGGCGGTGGGGGCGGCGGCGGGGGTGGAGGCGGGGGTGGAGGCGGCGGGGGCGGAGGGACCACCCCGCCGCGCTTCCAGTTCGGGACCCAGGGGCCCTGGGCGGTGGAGAACGCCACCTACGACGCGAGCGCCGGGATCCAGGAGACGCCGGTGGTCGGCCTCAGCACCGACGAGAACCAGAACCGGTGGCTGGCGACCCCCTCGGCGCTCTACCTCCTGCGGCCCGGCGAGACCCGCTTCCGCCGCTTCGACGAGCGCGACGGGCTGCACATGGGCGCGAACCGGATGCGCTACTGCCGCGACCGCCCGGTGCGCCCCGAGACGCCCTGCGCCGACGCCGACGTGAGCTGGGGTGTGGCGGCGCCCGAGGGCATCCGCTCCATCGTGGGCGGCGGACCCGACGAGGTGTTCGTCGGCTACCACGCCGTCCACGCGAGCGGCTGGGACTGCGCCGCGAACGGCGACGGCCAGGACTGGTGCGATCCCGACCGGCACAGCGGCAAGATCGACCGCGTCCGCCTGAACGCGGACGGGACGCTGTCGGTGGAGCGCTTCGACCTGCTGGCCGGCAACCACGGCGCGAAGTACTGGCACGACCGCTCCATCTACCGGATGGTCTACGACCACTTCGCCCACCCGCACACGCTCTACGCCGGCACCGAGCACGGCGTGGACCTGCTGTTCCCGGACAGGTTCCGGTGGCCGGATCCGCCCATGGAGTGGCTCGACTCGTTCAACGACGACTACATGGGCGACCACCTGCACGCCAGCGTCTGCAAGGACGCGCCCTGCGACGGCACCGGCGCGAACCAGCGGCTGGGCGACTGGGCGGGCCTGGCCATCGACGCGAACGGCGACCTCTGGCACGCCGGCAGGTGGGCCGCCGGCCTCATCACCTGGGACCCGGATCCGTTCCACTGGTTCGCCCGCAACGGCGCCGCGTTCAAGGTCGCGTTCGGCGATCCGTACTATCCCGACGGTACCGGCAACATGCCGGTGTTCCCGGTCGCGAACGAGGGGCACGACGTCCTGCTGACCGGGGTGGCGGTCTGCCCGGACGGCACGGTCTGGTTCTCCAGCGCCGGCCCGGCGGACGGGGTGATGGAGACGGTCGCCTCGTGGGACGGCCACCGCTTCACGCACTATCTGTCGAGCGCGCTCGGCCTGGGCGAGCGGCCGGTGCGCGACATCGCCTGCCTGCCCGACGGGCGCGTGGTGGTGGCCGGCTACACGACCGGGATCTCGATCTGGGATCCGGCCACCCGGACCTCCCGCTCCATCCGCGCCGGCAGCGGCCTGCCGAGCGACCGGGTGACCGCGATCGAGGTGGACCGGATGCCGGCGCCGCCGACGCTGCACGTCTCGACCGCCGGCGGCGCGGCGGCGATCCGCGTGCTGCCGTAGCCCGGCGCCGCGGCCCGGCCCGCTACGCGCGGGGCCGGGCCCCGGCGCGCCGGGCCGCGTCGGCGAGCACGTCGTAGGGGCGGCAGCCGACCACCCGCAGCGCGGGGCCGAAGTCGAAGGTGGGGATGCCGGTGACGCCGGCCCGGGCCGCCTCGGCGCGGGCCGCGTCCACCGCGGCGAGCCGCGCCGGGTCCGAGCCCGCCGCCACCGCGGCGACCGGGTCGAGCCCGGCCTCGCGCGCCAGCCAGCGCAGGTCCTCGTCGGTCTCGATGCCCCAGCCGCGCCGCCAGTGCGCGTCGAACGCCACGGCCCGGTACGGCTCGAGGCGGCCCTGCTCCCGCGCGAGCTGCGCCACCGCGAGCGCCCGGCGCGTGTTGGGGATGCGGTCCGGCGGGCGCAGGTCGTCGATGCCGAAGCCCGCGGCGAACGAGCGCAGGTAGCCGGACATGGCCTCGGCGTTCGGGAAGCGCTCCGCCACCGCGACGCCGCCGGGCGGCGTGTCGGGGTGGAGCTCGTATCCCACCCACTCCAGCTCCAGCTCGTACTCGTCCAGCAGCCTGACCAGGCTGCTCCGCTCCGCGACGAAGCAGAACGGTCAGACGAAGTCGGTGAAGAGTCTCAGGCGCGCAGGCATGCGGGAGAGTTAACGGGAGGACGGCCCCGCTTCCACCCCACCGCGCGCGGCGCGGCCGCCCGTGGTAGATCGGCGTCGCCGTGCCCCCCGCCCCCGACCGCTGCCCGCGCTGCGCCTTCCCGACCGCGCTCTGCCTGTGCGCCGAGGTGCCGCGGCTCCGCGCCCCGGTGCGCTTCCTGATCGTGCGCCACGCCAGCGAGCGGGAGCGGATGACCAACACCGCGCGCTGGGCCGCCCTGGCGCTCCCCGGCACCGAGATCCTGGAGCACGGCCTGCCGGGCGAGCCCCTCGCGCTGCCCGACCTCGCCGCCGCCGGCGCGGTGGCGCTGTTCCCCTCCCCGGTCCCGACCCCGCCGCCCGCCGCGCCGCCGCGGCTGGTGGTGGTGCCGGACGGCACCTGGAGCCAGGCGCGCCGGATGATGCAGCGGATCCCCGCGCTCCAGCGGCTCCCGCGCCTGACGCTGGGCGGGCCGCCTGGCGGCCTGCGCCTGCGCCGGCCCCCGCGGGCCGACGGCATGTCCACGCTGGAGGCGATGGCCGGCGCGCTCTCCGCGCTGGGCGCCCCGGACGCGGCGGAGCGGCTCCTCGGGCTGCACGCCGTGGCGGTGGAGCGCGTCCTCAGGCTGCGCGGCACCTGGGAGGCCGGCTGCGCCGAGGCCGCGCACGGCCACCTCCCCCGCGCATAGGATCCGCGATGCCCTTCCGCTTCCACCCCGGCCCGAAGGACGCCGAGACCCGCGCCCGGCGCGGCACGCTCGAGACGCCGCACGGGCGCGTCGAGACGCCCGCGTTCATGCCGGTGGGCACCCGCGCCAGCGTCACCGGGCTCACCCCGGCCGACGTGCGCGAGGCGGGCGCCGAGATCATCCTCGGCAACACCTACCACCTGCTGCTCCGCCCCGGCCCCGAGGCGTTCCGCACGCTGGGCGGCATCCACCGCTTCATGCGCTGGGACGGCCCGGTCCTCACCGACTCCGGCGGCTTCCAGATCTTCTCGCTCTCCCACGACCGCGTCATCACCGAGGCCGGCGCGCGCTTCCGCAGCTACGTGGACGGCCGACCGCAGCTCCTCACCCCCGAGTCGTCGATCGCGATGCAGACGGCGATCGGCTCGGACGTGATGATGGTCCTCGACGTCTGCCTGCCGTCCACCGCCGAGGCGCCGGAGATCCGCGCCGCCATGGAGCGCACGCACCGGTGGGCCCTGCGCAGCCTGGCCGCGCGCACCAACCCCGAGCAGGCGCTGTTCGCCATCGTCCAGGGCGGCCTCGACCCGGCGCTGCGCGCCGCCTCGGCCGGCTTCCTCACCCAGCACCCGTTCGACGGGTTCGCCATCGGCGGGCTCGCCGTCGGCGACACCCGCGACGAGCGCGGCGACGTGGTGGCGCGCGCGGCCGAGCTGCTCCCGCCGGACCGCCCGCGCTACCTCATGGGCGTGGGCACGCCGCCCGACCTCCTCGAGGCCATCGGGCACGGCGTGGACATGTTCGACTGCATCCTGCCCACCACGCTCGCCTGGCAGGGCACCGCCTTCACCTCCACCGGCCGCGTGCGCCTCACCCGCACCGAGCACCGGCTCTCGGAGCTCCCGCTCGACGCAGCCTGCGCCTGCGAGACCTGCCGCGGCTGGAGCCGCGCCTACCTGCACCACCTGTTCAAGTGCCGCGAGCCGCTCGGGCCACGCCTCGTCTCCGTCCACAACCTGCGCCACTACCTCGACCTCATGCGCGGCGCCCGCGCCGCCATCGAGGCCGGCCGCTACGGCGCCTACCAGCGCGAGCGGCTCGAGGCGCTCGACCGCCACGAGCACGACCGGAGCGCGCGCCCGCCGGGCCGCCGCCGCCTGCCCGAGGCGCCCGCGTCGCCCGGCGCGCCGGCCGCGGCCGCGCCGCCGGAGGGCGCCCGCTTCCACCTCGTCGTGACCTCCCTGGGCGCGCCCGCGGTGCGCGACGCGGAGTCCGGCGAGGTCATGCACCCGGTGATCGGCCCGGCGGTCGAGGCGGAGCGGCTCTACGTGGCGCAGTCGCGCCTGCGCGAGCGGCTGGCCGAGCCGGGGCCGCCGCTGGTGCTGCTCGACGTGGGGCTGGGCGCCGGGGCGAACGCGCTCGCCGCGCTCCGCGCCGCCGC
>NZ_BAZG01000025.1 GCF_000964525.1 Anaeromyxobacter sp. PSR-1 | reverse complement strand
GGCGGCGTCGCGGGCGCGGACGGACCAGCAGTGCTCCCGGCCCGGCACGAGCCCGGCCTCCATCGCCTGCGTCGCGGCGGCGCCTGCGCGCGCCACCACGTGCCCGTCGCGCAGGACCTCGTAGCCCACCACCGCCACGTCGTCGTGCGAGGGCGACCAGGAGACGACCGCGCTCTCCGTCCCCCTGCGCGCTCGCCGCGGGCGCACCGGGCGCGGTCGGCGCGACCAGGTCCGGCGTGCGCACGCACGCGGCCGGCGACGCCGGCGAGCGGTTCCCGGCGGCGTCCACCGCGCGCACCGCGTAGCAGTACACGCGGGCCGGGCCCACCCCGCGATCGTCGAGCGGCGGCGCCTCGGCGCGGAGCACGCGCTCGCCGGCCAGGACCTCGTACGCGGCCGCGCCCGTCGCGCCCGCGACGGGCTTCCAGCGCAGCACCACGTGACGGTCCGTGACGGCGCGCGCGTCGAGCTCGCCGGGCGTGTCCGGCGTCCGCGGCGCGGCGGCGGGCGCCACCGACGCCGGCGAGGGGCCGGGCCGCGGCGCAGCGCGCTCGCAGGCGAGCGCGGCGGCGAGCACGGACGCGAGGACGACGACACGCGAGCCGATCATTGCCTCCCCCCAGTGCGGCGCCCCGGATCCGGGAGCACCGCTGCGCGGCGAGGCCACCGCGCACCCGCCGGAACGTTAGCACGCCTCCTCCGGCCCGCCCTGACACGGGGGCGGGGGACGGGCTCGCGCCGACGGGTGCGACAGGAGGTGCCGTCCGCGGGCGGCACGGCGGCTGGTCGCGCCGGCTCGGGTACCATCTCCCGCCCATGCCGCGCCGCCCACGCCTCGCGCGCCTCCGCGCGGCCGCGCTCACCGTCCTCGCCGCGCTCGCGCCGGTGGGCGCCGCGGCCCTCGCGCCCGACGCGCCGCTCGGCGCCTGGACGCCCGGACCGCTGCGCGGGCTGTCGCTCGACATGCCGCTCGAGGACGCGCGCGGGGTGGCTTCACCTACCGTGGATGTCCGGTGGATCGCGGCGAACGCCTGGTCCGTGCCCACCGTGCTGGAGCGCGGCGGCGACCGGGTGGTGGTCAGGCTCGACGCCCAGACCGACGTGCTGCAGGCGGCGGTCGCGATCCCGTGGCGGCGCGCCTGGGCCGGCTCGCTCCCGGAGCGCCTCACCACCCGCGTCGAGGCGCGCCTGCTGCGGACCTGGGGCGGCTGGACCGACCGGCCCATCGAGGCGTGGCACGGCGTCGTCGGCAGCTGGAACTTCCAGCGCGAGGCCTGGCCGCGCGACGCCGTGGAGGTGCGGCTCGGGCGAGCGGACGGACGGGGCATCGCCGTCACGGGGCCGCGCACCGCGCTCGGCGACGTGGCCGTCCGGACGGCGCTCCGGATCGCGGGCGACGGCCCCGGCGGCCCGGGGCGGCTCGCCTTGGCGCTGCGCCTCGACGTGAAGCTCCCCACCGGCGCCGCGTCGCGGCTGGGCGGCTCGGGCTCGCCGGACGCGGGCCTCGGCCTCGCGGCGACCTGGGCACCGGTGCGCTGGCTCACCGGGCACGCGCTCGCCTCGCTCCGCGCGCTCGGCCCGCTGCCCCGCGGCGCGGCGCTGCGGCTGCGCCCGCTGCAGGCCGGGATCGAGGCGTCGCTCGTGGCGCGGCTCGGAGGTCGCGTCGCGCTGATCGTGGAGGACCGCTTCCTCGCGCCCGCGTTCGGCAGCCACGGGTGGACGCTCTCGCCCGAGGTGGAGCGCCCGCAGGCGAGCGCGTGGTACGCGCTGTTCCGCGCCCACAACCAGCTCTCGGCGGGCGTGCGCGCCGGCGAGGTGACGGTGTACTTCTCCGAGGACTTCACGCCCGGCACGCAGCACGCGCGCGACGCGCGCGAGGGCGGGCAGCGCTGGTTCTACGACTCGAACGCGCCGGACCTGGCGCTCGGGGTGGCCTGGACGCGCCGCCTATGAGCCGCCGCCCATGAGCCGGGCGCGCCGCCAGTCCTCCGGCGTGTCCACGTGGCAGCCCCCGTGCGCGAGCGGCACCGGCGCGACCCGGGCCGGATCGCGGGACAGCAGCCGCTCGGCGCCCTCGTCGCCCTCGAGCGCGCGCAGCTCGGGGAAGAGCGCGGTGGAGAACAGGGCGGGGACCATGAGCGCGCCGCCGTCGGCCGAGGCCGCCACCGGCCGCCCCGTGACGCGGAGCGCGCCCGCCAGCGCCGCCACGTGCGCGGCGTCCACGCCGGGCTGATCGCAGGCGAGGATCACCGCGCCCGCGAGCGACGGCGCGCACTCGCCGAGCCGCGCCAGCCCGCGCCGCAGCGACCCCGAGACGCCCGCCGCGTGGTCGCGGTTCAGGACCGTCGCCACCGGCAGCCCGGCGAGCGCGGCGCGGACCTCCTCCGCGCACGCGCCCACCACCACCACCACCGGCCACAGCCCGGCCTCGACCGCCGCGCGCGCGGCCCGGTGCACGAGCGGCTCGCCGCGCCAGAGGAGCAGCTGCTTCGGCTCGCCCATGCGGACCGAGGGCCCCGCGGCGAGGACCAGCCCGCCGAATCCCAGCGTCTCGGCGGTGTCGGTCACGGCTGATCCGGCGCCAGGGATCCAGGGGGCGCGGCGGGGGGCGGCCGGGGCTCGGGCGCGGGGCGTGGCGCTGGGGCGAGGACATGGGGCGGCGCGATCTCTTGTCGCCGGCGAGGGCGCGCGGCCGGTCGAATCGACGCCGGCCCCACCTGGGAACGCGTCCCCGCGGCGCGTGCGCCCGCCCGCGCGTGCGCCCGGTGGGGCGGGATGCTAGCGTCGGCGGCTCCACCGCCGGAGCGATCGCATGTCCCACCTGCCCGCCTGCCGCCTCGTCCTCGCGCTCGCCTGCGCGCTCGCCGCCGGGGCCGCCCGCGGGGGCACGCCGCGCGAGCCCGTCGCCACCTTCTCGATCGCCGCCCGCGACCCCGCCACCGGCGAGCTCGGCGTGGCGGTGGCCTCGCGCTTCTTCGCGGTGGGCACGGTGGTGCCGTGGGCCCGGGCCGGCGTCGGCGCCGTGGCGACGCAGGCGTTCTGCAACACGAGCTACGGCCCGCGCGGCCTCGACCTGCTCGCGAGGGGCGCCACGCCCGCCGAGGCGCTCGAGATCCTGCTGCGGGCGGATCCGGAGCGCGACCTGCGGCAGGTCGGCATCGTCTCGGCGGCCGGCGCCTCGGCGACGTACACCGGCAAGGGCACGAACGCGTGGGCGGGCGGGCGGAGCGGGCCCGACTACGCGATCCAGGGGAACATCCTGGCCGGCGAGGCGGTGGTGGCGGCCATGGAGCGCGCGTTCGTCGGCGGGAAGGGCTCGCTCGCCGACCGGCTGTACGCCGCGCTCGCCGCCGGCGACGCGGCCGGGGGCGACTCGCGGGGGCGGCAGTCGGCGGCGTTGCTGGTGGTGAAGGAGGGCGCCGGGTACGGCGGGTTCGACGACCGCGAGATCGACGTGCGGGTGGACGACCACCCCCGGCCGTTCGAGGAGCTGAAGCGGCTGCTCGACTACGCGCAGATGAACGCAGCGTGGAACGAGGGGTGGTCCGCGTTCCGGCGCAAGCAGTTCCCGGCCGCGCTCGCGGCGCAGGAGCGCGCCGCGGCCCGGGCGCCGGCGAACGGGGAGGTGCTGTACGACCTCGCGGTCATCCGGCTCGCGGCGGGGCAGCGGGCGGGGGCGCTGGAGGCGCTGCGCCGGGCGCTCGCCGCGAACCCGAAGCTCACCGCGCAGGCCCGCACCGACGCGGACCTCGCCGCCCTCCGCGGCGACGCCGCGTTCGAGAAGCTGGTCCGATAGCTTGGGCGCCGCCACACGCCGCGCGCTCGCCGGCGCGCTCGCCCTCGCCGCCGCGATGGGCATCGGACGGTTCGCGTACACCGCGCTGCTGCCCGGCGTGCAGCATGGGCTCGGGTTCGACGACGCCGTCGGCGGGGCCATCGCCTCGGCCAACCTGGTCGGCTACCTCGCCGGCGTGCTCTGGGCGCGGCGCCTGGCCGGGAGCGCGCGGCGCGGCGCGGCGCTGCGGCTCGGCCTCGCCGCGACCGCGGTGCTCACCGCCGCGGTGACCGCGGTCGGTTCGGAGGCGGGCTGGGCCGCGGTGCGCTTCGGCTCCGGTGTCGCGAGCGGGCTCGTGTTCGTGCTCGCGTCCGCCGCCGCGCTCGAGGTCGCGCCCGGCCACCTTCCCCGACCCGGAGTACTTTACGGCGGGGTGGGCGTCGGGATCGCGCTCGCGGCCGTGGTGGCCGCGCTCGCGCCACCCGCCGGGGGTTGGCGCGTCCCGTGGTGGGTGCTGGGGGGAGCGGCGGCTGCGCTGGCGGTGCCGGGGTGGAGGGACCTATCCGGCCCGCTCGCGCACGACTCTGGGTCGGGAGGGGCGGTTGCGGCTGGGAGGGGCCGCGCGCCGGTCGGCTTCGGACGGCTTGCGACCGCGTACTTCCTCGAGGGGTTGGGCTACATCGTGAGCGGGACGTTCGCGGTGGCAGCGGTCCGGCGGACGCCTGGGCTGGAGGCGCTCGCGCCGTGGACCTGGGCGCTGGCGGGCCTCGCGGCCGCCCCGTCCGCGCTGCTCTGGGCCTCGCTCGGGCGCCGGATCGGGGTCCGCTCCGCGCTGGTCACCGCGCACCTCGTCCAGGCGGCGGGCATGGCGCTGCCGTCGCTGTCCTCCGCGGCCTGGGCCGCCCTCGCCGGCGCGGCGCTGTTCGGAGGAACGTTCATCGGGATCACCACGCTGACGGTGGCGGCCGCGCGCGAGGTCCGACCACGCGCGCTCGGGCGCGCCGTGGGAACGCTCACCGCCATCTACGGCGTCGGCCAGATCGTCGGCCCGCTCGCCGCCGGAGCCGTCGCGCAGCACCTGGGCGACCCGAGGCCCGCCGTGCTCGCCGCCGCCGCCGCGGTCGCCCTCGGCGCGGTCGTCCTCGTCGTGCCCTCCCGCTCGCGCGTCGCCCCGGTGCCGGACCAGGGACGCTGAGCGCGCGAGGCGCGCTACCCGGGCGCGCAGCGCACGCCGTGCGCCACGCGCAGCCAGTACGTGCCGCTCGGGAAGACCACGTCGCGCAGCCCGGCGCGCAGGGCCTTCAGCGCCTCGCGGTAGTCATCGAGGAATGACCGGGTCCGCCCGAGCGCCTCGATGCGCTTCCACTTGTCGCGCGCGCCCACCCTCGGCTTCGGGCCGCGGCGCGGCGCCACCGTCGCGGGCCGCGCGTTCGGGCTCTGCGCGAGCACCCGGCGCACGCCGAGGAAGCTCCGCCCTTCGGCCTTCAAGCGCTCGGCGGCGAGGTGCTCGCGGTGCCCGATCGCCTCGACGAGGCGATCCCGGAACTGCTGCACGTCGTCGAAGCCGGGCGGCAGCGTGAGCTCGAGCTCGACCGACTCCGGCATGCTGCCGTTGCGGCGGAAGAAGTGCTCCGGCCGCCTCGCGGCGATCGGCCCGGCGCCGATCCGCTCGGGCGACGACCAGAGCCCCGGCCACTCCGCTGCCCTCTGTACCAGCCCAGCGGCGACCGGATTCGCGAGCGAGTACGCAAGCCTGTCGACCACGTCGTCCGGCGTCGCGAGCGCCACCGCGCTGTAGCTCCCGGACGCCCAGAATGCCTCCCAGCGGCCCAGGGCGGCGTTCAGCGAGCGGGCCACGAGCGAGTCCAGGTACTGCTCGAACGCGGGCAGGTGCGCGCCGGGGTCCGTGACGACCAGGTGGAAATGGTTGGAGAGCACGCAGAAGCCGTGCAGCAGGAGCCCGTATCGGCGGAGCGCGACGCCGAGGACGTACAGGAACGTCTCGTTGACGAGCTCCGAGGGACGCAATAGCAGCTCGCGCTGAGCGCAGCGGCGCGTGACGTGGTAGGTGACACCGGACAGAATCTGGCGCGGAGCGGTCATGCCAAGGCCCAAGGCACGCGCCGTGCCGCCGGATACGGCGCCCGATCCACGGCCTTGCGCCCGGTGGCCGTCCGAGCCGCGGACGCACCGGCCGAAACGCATTACTCTGGGTCGGGGAAGGAAGAAGAAGGAAGAAGAGAAGAGCGGGGAAGTGGCGGGGTCGGGGACGCGAGGCGAGGAGGCACGGATGCCGTACGTCAACATCAAGATCACCCGCGAGGGCGCGACCGCGGAGCAGAAGGCCACGCTCATCCGCAAGGTCACCGAGCTGCTGCGCGACGAGCTCGGGAAGAACCCGTCCACCACGGTCGTCGTCATCGACGAGGTGGACACGGACAACTGGGGCATCGGCGGGGAGTCGGTCACGGTCCGCCGCAAGCGCGGGAGCTGACGTAAGGGGGTGGCGCGCCCGCCGGCGGCGCCCCGAGGAATCCAGCCATGCAACCCTGGGAGACGGTCGAACGCGCCCGCGCGCCGGACGGGACCGAGCTCGTGCTCGCGCGCCGCGGGGACGAGTGGGTGGTCCGCGCCGCGGGCCACGTGCTCATGTCCTCGCGCGCCCACGGCTCCGAGGAGGCGCTCGCCGCGCTCGCCCTCGAGCGCTGCGCCCGGCCGCGCGCGGTGCTGCTCGGCGGCCTGGGCCTCGGCTTCACGCTGCGTGCGCTGCTCGACCGCCTGCCGGGCGACGCGAAGGTGGTCGTCGCCGAGCTGGTCCCGGAGCTCGCCGCGTGGAACCGCGGCCCGGTGGCGGATCTCGCCGGCCGGCCGCTCGACGACCCGCGCGTGCGCGTCCAGCACGGCGACGTGCTCGCCCGCATCTCCGAGGCGCGCGGCGCGTACGACGCCATCCTCCTCGACGTGGACAACGGCCCGTCCGCGCTCGCGCACGCCGGGAACCACCGGCTCTACGGGGACGCGGGGGTGCACGCCTGCCGCGCGGCGCTGCGCCAGGGCGGCGTGCTCGCGGTCTGGTCGGCGGGGCCGGACGAGCGGTACCTGTCGCGGCTCGAGCGCGCCGGCCTCGAGGCGCGATCGGTGACGGTCCCGGCGCGCGGGCCCGCGACGCAGGGCGGCGGGGGAGGCGTGCGGCACGTCGTGTTCGTCGCGACCGCCCCGGTCCAGGTTGGCGCGCGCAGGCCGGCCGCCCCGCCTCGCAAAGGCGACGCCGGACGCGGCCCGCGACCTCACGCCCGCGGCGCGCGCGGCCGCTGACGCTCCGATCCCGGCGCGCGGCCCGCGGGCGTGGGGTACGCCGCCTTGACGGTGGCGGCGAGCCGCCGCAGCGCCTCGGCGATGGGCGAGCTTCGGCGCCACACCAGCGCGATCGTCCGGAAGGGCGCCGGGTCGGCGAACGGGCGCAGCCGCAGGTCCGCCCGGCGGGTCTCGGTGGGCACCGCCAGCTCGGGCAGCAGCGTCACGCCGGCCCCGCCGGCCACCATCTGCGCGAGCGTCGACAGGCTGGTCGCCCGGTACTCCAGCTCGCGGGTGCGCGCGCGGGAGCAGAACGCCAGCGCCTGCTCGCGCAGGCAGTGCCCGTCCTCGAGCAGCAGCACGCTCGCGTCGCGCAGCTCGGCGGCGGAGGCCGGGCCGCGCGCCGCGCCGAGCGGGTGGCCGGGCGGCGTCGCGAGCACGAACGCGTCGCGCGCCACCGGCGCCACCTCCACGTCGCCGAGCTCCGCCTCGACCGCGAGCAGGGCCGCGTCGAGCGTGCCGGCGTGGAGGCTGCGGACCAGCTCGGCGGTGCGGTCCTCGAGCCAGGTGAGGCGGAGCGCCGGGTACGCGGCGCGGAGGGCGGGCGCGACCGCGGGCAGCAGGTAGGGCGAGATGGTGGGGATGACCCCGACCCGCAGCGCCCCGGCGAGCGGATCGCCGGCCTGCCGCGCCGCCTCCAGCAGGTCGTCCGCCTCGAGCAGGAGCCGGCGCATCTGCTCGAGCAGCGGCCGCCCGGCGCCGGTGACGAGCACGCGGCGGCGGTCGCGCTCGAAGAGGCGCACGCCGAGCGCCGACTCGAGCTGCGCGAGCTGCGTGGAGAGCGAGGGCTGGGCCACGCGGCAGCGCTCGGCCGCGCGGCGGAACGAGAGCGTGTCCGCGACGGCGATCGCGTACTGCAGCTGGCGCAGCGAGAACGGGTGCGGGGGCAGGCGAGTGATAGCCATGGACTAACAACCTAATCGAAACGATGTAATGGCTCAATCAGCACGCGGAGGCCATGTTGTCTCCCGTCGCGGCGATGGACGCCGCGCCCGAACCGATTCGACGAGGAGAGACACCGATGCTGACCGTGGGCGACCGCTTCCCCGAGTTCTCGCTGCAGGCCGTGACCAGCCTGGAGAGCGGCAACGAGTTCGAGACCGTCACGCAGGCGAGCCACCCGGGCAAGTGGAAGGTGGTCTTCCTCTGGCCGATGGACTTCACCTTCATCTGCCCCACCGAGATCGCGGAGTTCGGCCGCCGCAACGGCGAGTTCCAGGACCGCGACACGCAGGTGCTCGGGGCGAGCATCGACACGCACTACGTCCACCTGGCCTGGAGGAAGAGCCACCCCGACCTGAAGAACCTGCCGTTCCCCATGCTCGCCGACACCCGGCGCGAGCTCTCCGCCGCGCTCGGCGTGCTGCACAAGGACGGCGTGGCGCTCCGCGCGACGTTCATCGTCGACCCCGAGGGCGTCATCCGGCACGTGTCGGTGAACGACCTCTCGGTGGGGCGCAACGTGGACGAGGTGCTGCGCACGCTCGACGCGCTGCAGACCGACGAGCTCTGCCCCTGCAACTGGAAGAAGGGCGAGTCCACGCTCCAGGTGGCCTGAGCCATGGCGGCCCTCGACGCGATCCGGGAGGCGCTCCCCGAGCCGGCCCGGGACATCAAGCTGAACCTGCAGGCGGTGCTGCAGCCCGGGCCGCTCACCCCGGCGCAGCGCTGGGGCGTGGCGGTGGCGACCGCCGCGGCGGCGCGAAACGAGCGGCTGCTCGCGGCGGTGCTGGCCGACGCGCGGTCGGAGGTCGAGCCCGCCGTGGTGGAGGACGCGCTCGCGGCCGCGGCCGTGATGGCGATGAACAACGTGTACTACCGGTTCCGGCACATGGTCGGGAAGCCGTCGTACTCGGAGAAGCCGGCGCGCCTGCGCATGAACCGGCTCGTGAAGCCGGCCGCGAGCAAGGTGGACTTCGAGCTGTTCGCGCTCGCGGTGAGCGCGGTGAACGGGTGCGAGACCTGCGTGCGCTCGCACGAGCAGGTGGTGGTCGCCGCCGGCGTGTCCGAGGACCAGGTCCACGACGCCGTCCGGATCGCCGCGGTGGTGCACGCGGCGGCGGTGGCGCTCGAGCTCGCCGGGCACGCCGCGGCCCCGACCGCGGCGGCCGCGGCCGGGGCAGCCTAGGCGGCCCGGAAGTACCCCGCCGCCTCCGTCGCGAGCAGGGTGGTGCGGGCGATGGACTCGGCCTCCTGCCGGCACGCGTCCGCCCGGATCGGATCGCCGGCGCGCTCCCAGTGCGCCGCGATCCGGCCCGGCGCGCCGCCGGTCGCCGCGAGCACCTCGGCGGCGCGGCGGTGCAGGAAGCTCCGCAGCGGCGCCGGGGTGGCCGTCACCACCGCCTCGGCGAGCAGGTCGTGGCCGAAGGCGGTGCCGCGGACGAGCTGCGCCGCCTCGAGCTCGCTCCACCCCACCGCCACGTCCATCGCGCGCGCCTCCACCACGGCCGCGGCGCGCTCCAGGGTGAAGTCGGTGCCGAGCACGCCGAGCGCCCGCGCGAGCTGCAGCGCCGGCGCGGAGAGGCGCTCGAAGCGCGCGCGCAGCAGCGCCTCCAGCCGCGGCGGCGTCCGGTCCGGGACCCCGCGCTCGACGGCGCCGGTCTCCACCAGGTGCTTCACCGTCTCGAGCGCGAAGAGCGGGCTCCCGCCCGCGTAGCGGGCCACGTCCGCCGCCACCCGCTCGATCCCCGGCACGTCCAGGCTCCGCACCAGCTCCTCGACCGCGTCGTCCGCCAGCGGCTCGAGCTCGAGGTAGAGCGCGCGTCCCGCCTCGGCGAGCGCCCGGATGTGCGCGAGGACCTCCGGCGCCATCTCCGCGGTCCGGAAGCAGTGCACGGTCCGGAGCGGCGTCTCCGCGTCCCGCAGCAGCTGCTCCAGGACGTACGTCCCGGCCGCGGCGCTGGCCGGATCGACGAACTGCGTGTCGTCGAAGCCGAGCGCGTCGAACCCGGCCCGGAACGCGACGCGCATCGCCTCGAGCTTCGCGTTCCAGAAGCGGACGCGGTCCGCCTCGGTCGCGAGCGGGCCTGGGGACGGGCCGAGCTCGGGGAGCATCCGCGCCAGCTCCGTCCGGACCCACGGCGGCAGCGCCGCGCCGGCCGTGGCGAGCGCCCCGAGCGTCTCGCGGAACGTTCGCGCGTGCGTGCCGTACGGCACCGCGCGGTCTCCGGGCCGGCCCTCGAAGAAGAGCGGCCGGGCGTGCGTGGACAGGAAGTCCTGCATGAGCCGGCTCTTCCCCACGCCGGGCGCGCCGCCGAGGGCGATGCCCTTGCCGGCGGCCCACGCCTCCTCCATGAGCGCCCACTCGCGCTCGCGGCCGGCGAGCGCCGGTGGGCGGGCCACGGAGAGGGGAAGCGGGGTGCCGCCGGCGGATCGGGCCGGGACGCGCCGCCCGCGCGCCACCTCCTCGGCGAGGCGGGACGTCTGGGGCGAGGGCTCGACCCCGAGCGCGCCTCGGAGGGCTGCGCGGCAGCGCTCGTAGGCGGCGAGCGCGGCGGCCCGATCGCCGGCCAGGTAGCGCAGCCGGATCTCGCGGCGGTACGCCTCCTCCGAGAGCGGCTCGAGCACCAGCGCGCGCTGGACCTGCGCGAGCGCCGCCCCGAGCTGGTCCGCCGCCTCGAGCCGGGCCGCGGCCGCGAGCGCCGCGTCGAGCCGTGCGGCGTCGAGCGTCCGGCGCGCGCCGGTCAGCCACTCCGACAGCTCCGGCGCCTCGTCGAGGTCGACGCCGTCGAGCAGCCGTCCGTCCGGCCAGGCCTCTTCCGGGAGCGATCCGCCGCGTGCGTCCACGGTCACCGCCGGCGAGAGCTCGAGCGGGTCGCCTGGGCCGACCAGATCCCCACCCGCGGCCTCGCGAAGCCGACGGAGCAGCTGGCGGAGGTTGGCGCGCGCCGTCTTCTCCGGCGACTCCGGCCACAAAAGCCCCGCCGCGCGCGAGCGCGGTTGCGGGCCCTCGATCGCGAGGAGCGCGAGCAGCGCCGCGGTCCGGCGATCCAGCCGGACCACTGCGGTCGCGCCCGCGAGCCGGGGCGCGCCGAGCAGTTGGACGGTCCAGTTCGGTGGGGCGGGCATCATCTCTTCCTGGGGCGGCAAGGCGTGGGTTTCTCGCCTACCACTCGTCAAACCCGAACGGGCCATTGGGGCTGTGCCCGACCAGGGGGCGTCCACCGCCGCTTCGGCGCTGCTTCCTCCTGACCCAGAGTCGTTTGGCGTTCACCCAGAGTCGTTCCGACCGCTCTCCCGTCCCGCTCGAGGCGTCCCGCTCCACACCCAGAGTCATCGAGCGGGTGCCGGCACCTCACCCAGAGTCATTCGCCGCCGAAGGCACCGCGCTCCCGCCCCATCCGGTCCCCCACACCACCCCCGCCCCTCCCGGCGCCCGTCACGCCCCGGTCACGCCCCCGGTCTTATGACCCGCACTGGCCGGGGCCCCGTGGCCCGCGCCGTTCCCTGGGGGGGAAACCGCATGATCCGCAGTCCCGAGGCACACCCGCGCCGCGCCCTGCCGGCGCAAGGCGCCACGTCCGCGCGGCGATCGCTCCTGCGGCTGATCTCCGCGGACGCGCCGGACGCGACCGCGTCCGCGGGCCGTGCCCCGGCCGGCCCCGCGCCGGCGGCGGTGGCTCGCGCCATCGCCGGAGCCGAGCGCCGGCCGCTGGCGTGGGTGGACCGGGACGGCGTGCTGCGGCTCGCGAACGCCGCGTTCGCGGCGCTGCTCGGGGCGGAGCCGGCCGGGCTGGAGGGCCGCAGCGCCTGCGACCTGCTCTGCGCGGACGCGCCCGGCCGCGCCCAGGCGCTGCTGCGGGCGGCCTTCCGCGGCGCGCTGCACCGGACCGAGCTCACCGCCGTCCGCGGCGGCCGCACGTACGGGCTCAAGGTCGAGCTCGCGGCGGTGGGCCGCGGCGCCTCGGCGGCGCTGTGCATCGACGTGCACGAGGTGGTGGAGCGCGCGGCGGCGCCGGTGGTGTGCGGCACGGCGGGGGACCTCGACTACCGGATCTCGGCGGGCGCCTCGGATTTCGGCCGGCTGCTGGCGCTCTCCGGCGCGGGCGCCGAGGCGGCGCTGCGGGTGGGGCGCCGCTGCCACGAGGTGCTGCACGGGCGGCCGTCGCCGTGCCCGGGCTGCTCGGCGCTGCGGGGCGGCGGCGAGGCGTGGCCGCGGGTGGAGGTGCGGCGGGCGCCGCGCACCGGCGGCTTCGAGGTCGCGACCGCCACCGCGCTGCCCGGCGACGAGGTGCTGGTCTCGGTCCGGCGCGTGGACGACGCCGCGCTCGCTGCGGTGCGGGAGGCGCGCACGGCGGAGCTGGTGCGCCGCTTCGAGCTCTCGCCGCGCGAGGAGGAGGTGCTGCGGCTGCTCCTCATCGGCCGGCAGGCGGCGGACATCGGCACCGCGCTCGGGATCACGCCGCGCACCGCGAAGTTCCACCAGGCGAACGTGCTCCGGAAGCTCGGCGCGTCCTCGCGCCGGGACCTGCTGGGGCTGGCCTCGTGACCCGCGCCCGGAGCGAGCCGGACTGGGGCGCGGTCGCGCTCGCCATGCTGGAGCGCGGTCGCGAGCCGGCGGCGTGGGTGGACGCGGCCGGGACGGTGCGCCTCGCGACCGCCAGCCTGGAGCGGCTGCTCGGCGCGGCGCCGCGCGCGCTGGAGGGGCGGCCGGTCGCGGCGGTGCTCGCCGGCGCGCCCGCGTCCGCGGAGGGCCGGGTGGAGCGCGAGGTGACCACGGCGGCGGGGCGGCGGCTGCGCGTCGCGCTCGAGCCGGGCATCGAGCCGGCGTGCGAGCCGGGCGCCCTCCTCCGCGTCCTCGAGGTGCTCGGCGATCTCCCCGGGCTCGGGGCGGGGGAGCTCGACTACGCCATCGAGACCGGGCCCGGCGCGTTCGGCCGCCTGGCCTGGGTGAGGCCGCTGGGCGGGCCCGCGCTCGAGCCGGTGCCCGCGGCCCGCTGCCACGAGGCCCTGCACGGCCGCAGCGAGCCCTGTGCCGACTGCCCGGTCCGCGGCGGCGGCGCCTGGCCGCGCGTCCACGCGCGCACGCTCGCGCCCGCCCCGGGGTACGAGGTCGTCACCGCCGCGGCGGAGGGCGCGGAGCGCGTGCGCCTCACGGTGCGGCGGCTGGCCGAGGCCGCCGTGCACGGGCTGGTGGAGGCCCGCGCCCGCGCGCTGGCGCGCGGGGCCGGGCTGTCGGAGCGCGAGGAGGCGGTGCTCAACCGGCTGCTGCAGGGCGAGGGGCTCGCCGACATCGGGCGGGCGCTCGGGATCACGTTACGCACGGTGAAGTTCCACCAGGCGAACCTGCTCCGCAAGCTCGGCGCCGAGTCGCGCGCCGATCTGGCCCGCGTGCTGATGTGAGCTCCCGCGCGGGGCCGGGCGCGCCGCCGCGCGACCCCAGACCGCGTTGATCGACCCTGCGTCCGCTCGTACGGTGCGCCCCCGTAGTTGGGGGCCCAACCATCGGAGCGGGACATGCGAGACGAGAGCATCGGGCGCAGGGGCTGGATCAAGCTGGTGGGCGGCGCCGCGGGCGCGGGCGCGGCGCTGGTGGTGGCGAGGCAGGCGGGCGCGGCCCCGCCGGCCGCGGGCAAGGGGATGCAGGCCATCCCGTGGCCGTACGCGCCGCTCGACCCGGACGCCACCGCGGAGCGCGCGTTCAAGGGCTACCTCGAGGGCCACTGCATGTACGGCGCCTTCGACGCGCTCGCCGGCCAGGTGGCCGACAAGCTGGGCGCGCCGTACGCGTCGTTCCCGACGAAGCTGTTCACCTACGGCGCGGGCGGCGTCGCCGGCTGGGCCACGCTCTGCGGCGCGCTGAACGGCGCGGCGGCGGCGTTCCAGCTCCTCTCGCCGAAGCCGGAGCCGCTGGTGGACGCGCTCTTCCGCCAGTACGAGCAGGCGTCGCTGCCGGACTGGGTGCCGGCGTCGGCCAAGTTCCCCAACGTGAAGTCGGTGGCGGGCTCGGTGCTCTGCCACGCGTCGGTGTCGGCCTGGTGCAAGGCGTCCGGCAAGAAGGCCTACTCGCCCGAGCGCAAGGAGCGCTGCGGCGTGCTCACCGCCTCGGTGGCGCGCCACGCGGCCATCATCCTCAACGCGCAGCACGCCGGGAAGGCGTTCCCGGTGCTGGAGGACAAGGCCACCGCCGAGTGCGCCTCGTGTCACGAGAAGGGCGGCGTCCTCGAGAACACCCGTGCCAAGATGGCGTGCGGAGGGTGCCACTTCAACCTGGGCACCAAGCACCCGGCCATCTGATCCGACGCCCGAGAAACGACATCATGACGCTGACCCCATTCCTGCTCGCACTCTCGCTCGCACAGACCACCCCCGCCGCCGATCCAGCCGCGGCCGCCGCGCAGCCGGCGCCCGCGCCGGTGAAGGCCGCGCCCACGCTCGCGGGCGCGCTCGCCAACGCCCCGAAGCCGACGTTCTGGGGCTTCGTCAACGCCCAGTACTCCCGCACCGAGGGGCTGAACGGCGCCGACGACACCTCCTCCTTCGAGATCCGCCGCGCGCGCATCGGCGCCCGCGGCAAGGTCCACGATCTCGTCGGCTACAGCCTGCTGTTCGACGGCGCCGACTCCAAGCTGAAGGACGCGTACGCCTCCGTGTTCGCCCTGCCCGGCGTGGAGGTGCGCATGGGGCAGTGGAAGACGCCGTTCGGCTACGAGCAGTACGAGTCGGACACCAAGCTGCTGTGGGTGAACAGCTCGTACGTGGTCGCCTCGCTCGCCCGCGGCGTGGACTCGCGCGACCTCGGCGCGGGCCTCCTCGTCCAGACGCCGAAGTTCGGTCCGGTGTCGGCCGAGGTGCTGGGCTCGTTCGTGAACGGCGCGGGGCCGAACAAGAAGGACGACCTCGAGACGAAGAACTTCTGGGGCCGCGCCGGCCTGACCCTGAAGCTCCCGTCCATCACGCTGAAGGCGGGCGGCTCCTACGGCACCGGCCAGCAGGTGCAGGCCACCGGCGCGAACGGCGCCTTCGACGGCGTGGGCACGCCGGTCGACGACACGTACTTCTACTTCCACACCTACGGGGCCGACGCGACGCTCGACACGCCCTGGTTCTTCGCGGCCGCCGAGCTCATCCAGTCGGAGCGCGACCAGTCGCGCTACGCCACCGCCGCGGCGGTGACCACGGCGACGCGCACGAGCCGCACCGCGCGCGGCTGGTACGCGGGCGCGTACGGCAAGACCCCGTGGAACCTCGGGCCCATCTTCCGCGCCGAGCGCTTCGACGCGGACCGCTCCGCGCCCGGCGGGCGCCTCGAGCGCTACACCCTGGGCGCCTACGTGGACGTCGTCCCGGTGAACGCCCGGCTCATCCTCAACCACGAGCTCGACCAGGGGCAGACCGGCGCGGCGGGCCGCAACGGCGACCGCACCACGCTGTTCGCGCAGGTGATCTTCTAGGCGATCGGGCGGCCGTTCACGATGCGTGGACGGCCGCTCACGCCGGCTCGCCGGCGGACGCCGCGCGCACCGGCGCGGTGGCCGCCGGCGAGCGCGCCAGGAACGCCTCCACCGCCCGCATCGCCTCGTCGGGCCGCCGCTGGAGCACGAGGTGCGGCGCGTCGAGCATGCGGATCTCGGCGTCGGGGCGCACCAGCCGGATCTCGATGGCGAGGCCGGTGCGGAGCAGCCGGTCCTGCCGCCCGCCCAGGAACAGCACCGGCGCCGGGCAGTCGCGGAGCCATCCGGTCGCGTCCACGTGCAGCGCCTCGTGGGCGCGGCGCGCCATCACCCGCGGCTGGACCGACGCGACCGCGGCCTGCACGTCGGCCACCAGCGCGTCCGGCGCGTCGTGCCCGGCGAGCAGCACCCGCACCGCGTGCGCCGGCAGCGGCAGCCGGAAGAACGCGGGCGAGAGCGGCCGGAGCGCCGACACCAGCCGCGCCGCCGGCCGACGGTGGAAGCTCGCCGCCAGCACCACCCCGACCAGCCCCGGCGGCCGCCCGGCCGCGACGCGCAGCGCGAGCGGCCCGCCGAAGGACTCGCCCAGGAGCGCGAACCGCCGCCCGCGCGGCAGCTCGGCCCGGACCAGCTCGGCGAGCTCGGCGTAGGACAGCGCCCGGTCCGGCGGATACGACAGCGTGCGCAGCTCGAGCCTGCCGTTCGCGGCGCCCACGAACCGTTCGAGGAGCCGCCCGGTGCCGTCCAGGCCGGGCAGCAGCAGCGTGAGCAGCGGTCCGTCGGAGGCGGTCATGGTGTGACACGGTGACACGGCGGCCTGACGCGGCGCGTCTGCCGGTCGTCATAGACCGGAGGGAGGGCGTCGCGGGCGGCCACGGCGGGCTCCGCCGTCCGCCGCAGCCCGTGCGGCGTCGCGGCCGTTGGCGGGCGCCCCGGATCCTGCGAGGTTGGACCGGGCGGCGGCGCGCCGGTGGCGGCGCCGGCCGCCGGAACGGGGGAGGCCGATGATCGGGTGGATCAGCGCGCTCGCGCTCGCGGCCGCCGCCGCGCTGGTCGGCGTCCGGCGCGCCCGGTTCGCGCGCGAGGTCGCGGCGGAGGCGCGGTCGCTCTGGGCGCTCCGGGAGGACGCGCCGCCCTCCCGCCTCGACCCCGGGACCCTGCCCGAGCCGGTGCGGCGCTACCTCGGGCTGGCCGGGGCGCTCGGGGCGGCGCCGCTCACCGCGGCCCGGCTCCGCCACGGCGGCGCCTTCCGGCCGGCGCTCGAGGGCGCGTGGCGGCCGATCCGCGGCGTGCAGTACCTCGCCGCCGAGCCGCCGGGCTTCGTGTGGTGGGGACGCGTGCGGCTCGCGCCCGGGGTCGAGGTCGCGGCGCGGGATCGCTCGGCCGGCGGCGAGGGCGGCATGCGGATCGCGCTCGCCTCCGCGCTGGTGGTGGCCGACGTCTCCGGCCCGGAGCTCGACGCGGCCGCGCTGCAACGCCTGCTCGGCGAGCTGGTGTGGCTCCCGACGGCGCTGCTCGACGCGCGGCACGTGGCGTGGCTGCCGCGCGACGCCTCGAGCGCGCGGGCGCGGCTGCGCGTGGGCGGGCGGGAGGTGGAGGTGACCTTCCACTTCGGGGGCGACGGCCTGCCGGAGCGGATCACCGCGCTGCGCTACCGTGACGTGAAGGGCCGGGGCGTGCTCACGCCGTGGACCGGGCGCTGCGCCGACTGGCGCGAGGTGGGCGGCGTGCGCGTCCCGTTCCGGATGGAGGCGAGCTGGGAGGTCGACGGCCGCGACCGGCCGTACGCGCGCTTCGAGCTGGAGCGCCTCGAGCACGGGGTCCCGCGGCCGTTCTAGGCCGCGGTCCCTCGCCGGGGCGGGAACGACGCCACGCTCGACGCGCCGAAGGAACGGGCGCGGGGCGCGATTCCCCGACGGTTTTCTGCTCGTCAGATGACGTTCGGGTTCCGCCCTTGGGGCGCGGCGATGCTGGCGCGAAGTAGGGAACACTGACAGCTCGCCTCACCCACACGCACGCTCACTCGGGGGAAATCGATGCGCACCACACGCACCACCACGCTGGCCTTGCTCGCGGCGCTGGCGCTCGCGCCGTCCGCCGCGTCCGCCGCGGCCGACGAGCCGCAGCTCCCGGACGTCGCTCCGACGACCGACAACCCGTCGCACCCGCTCGGCGACGCGCAGGCGGCGCGCAAGGCGATCGCGATCCAGGCGAAGCTGAACGGAAAGGCGAAGGGCAAGACGCACCAGGTCGCGCGCGGCCAGTACGTCGAGCTCGAGCGGCAGGGCGAGGACCGGATCTGGACGGTCGTGGGCGAGTTCGGCGAGCAGGTGAACCCGAGCTACGGCGGCACCGCCGGCCCGCTGCGCAACCAGATCCCGGAGCCGGACCGCGCGGTGGACAACTCCACCATCTGGGCGCGGGACTTCAGCCGCGCGTACTACGAGGCGCTGCTGTTCTCCGACGCGCCCGGCGACGTCTCCATGCGGAACTTCTACAAGGAGCTCTCGGCGAACCGCTACACGGTGGACGGCGAGGTCACCGACTGGGTGAAGGTGCCGTTCAACGAGGCCAGCTACGGCGCGAACTACTGCGGCGGCATCGTGTGCGCCCGCACCTGGCTGTTCGTGCGCGACGCGGTGAACGCCTGGTACGCCGGGCAGATCGCGGCGGGCCGGACGCCGGCCGAGATCGACGCGTACCTGGCGCAGTACGACGTGTGGGACCGGTACGACCACGACGGCGACGGCAACTTCAACGAGCCGGACGGCTACATCGACCACTTCCAGGCGATCCACGCGGGCGAGGGCGAGGAGACCGGCGGCGGCGCGCAGGGCACCGACGCGATCTGGAGCCACCGCTGGTACGCCTTCTACAACAACATCGGCGTCACCGGCCCGTCGTTCAACCGCGCCGGCGGCATCCGCATCGGCAACAGCAGCTACTGGATCGGCGACTACACCATCGAGCCGGAGAACGGCGGCGTGGGCGTGTTCGCGCACGAGTTCGGCCACGACCTCGGCCTGCCCGACCTCTACGACACCTCCGGCAACACCGGCGGCGCCGAGAACTCCACCGGCTTCTGGACGCTCTACTCGGTCGGCTCCTACGGTGCCTCGGGGCGGCCGGAGGACGGCCTGGGCACGAAGCCCATCCACATGAGCGCGTACGAGAAGATCTTCCTCGGCTGGTCGAACTACCAGGTGGTGCGCGCCGGCCAGTACGCCTCGCTGAAGCTCGGCCCGGCGGAGGCGAGCACCAAGCAGGCGCAGACGCTGGTGGTGCTGCTGCCGGACAAGGTGGTGGAGAGCAACGTCGGCGCGCCGTACGCCGGCACGTACTTCTACTACTCGGGCGCCGGGAACGGCCTCGACCACTCGATGACGCGCCAGGTGACGCTGCCGGCGGGCACGGCGGCGCTCTCCGCCAAGGTGCGGTTCGACATCGAGCTGGACTGGGACTACGCGTACCTGACGGTGAACGGCGCGCCGGTCGCCACCAACCTCTCGACCTCGACGAACCCGAACGGCCAGAACTTCGGCGACGGCATCACCGGCTCGTCCGGCGGCGCCTGGGTGGACCTCACCGCCGACCTGTCGGCGTGGGCGGGCCAGACGGTGACGCTCGGGTTCCGCTACTGGACCGACGTGGCGGAGGTCCGGCCCGGCCTCTTCGTGGACGAGATCGCCGTCAGCGGCCAGGCGGTGGACGGCGGCGAGACGGACGCGGGCTGGACCTACCACGGCTTCGTGCGCACCGACGGCACGCTCGCGACCCCGTACTTCAACGCCTACTTCGCCGAGTACCGGCAGTACCGCGGGTACGACCGGTCGCTCGCCACCGGCCCGTACACGTTCGGCTACCTGAACGACCCGGCGCTGCAGAACTGGGTGGACCACTTCCCGTATCAGGACGGCCTGCTCGTCTGGTACTACGACACCTCCTTCCCGAACAACAACGTCGGCGACGCGTGCGCGAGCGGCCGCTGCGGCGGTCTGTTCCTGCCGGTGGACGCGCACCCCGGGCTCGTCCTGCGCCCCGACAACGGGAAGGCGTGGCGCCCGCGCTTCCAGGCGTACGACTCGACGTTCGGGCTCGAGCCGACCGACGTGGTGTGCCTGCACGCGAACAGCCAGGAGGGCTGCTTCGGCGGGCTCGCCGGCAACCCGCTCTTCGACGACACGCAGAGCTACTGGGTGCCGCCCGATCCGTCGCTCAACCACTACGGCTGGTCGAGCGTGATCGTGCCGAACACCGGGACCACCATCCGCGTGGTCGGGACCTCGGCGCAGGGGGACTTCATGCAGGTCGTCGTCGCGCCGAAGCGCTAGCGCTAGCGCTAGCGCTAGCGCTCGCGCGAGGGAGGGGGCGCGGGGAGGGCCGGCACGGCGCCGGTCCCTCCGCCGCGTCCCCGCCGCGCGCTGCGGCTCAGGGGACGTACACCGCGGGCCCGGGCCGGCCGGGCAGCCCGTCCACCTCGCTGCGCGAGACGAAGGTGAGGCCGTCGTCGGTCGAGACGTGGAGCAGGTCGCCGCCGAGGTAGAGCGCCGGGCCGCCCGCGGAGACCGCCTCCAGCCACGCCGGGCCGCCGGACGCCGGCGCGAACGTGGCGCCCCCGTCCGTCGAGCTGAACAGCCCCACGTTCGAGGCCACGTGGATCGCGCCGGAGGGCGCGATCGCGACGCCGCGCAGGGACAGCGTGGAGCCGCTCGGCGCGGCCAGCCCGGCCGCCGCGCCGAGCTCGGCGAAGGTGGCGCCGCCGTCGGTGGACACGAACACCGTGTCGCGCGCGGCCACCGCGACGGTGCCGCCGCGGGCGTCCACGCCGACCGTGTCGGAGAGGTAGCTCGTCGAGCCGGCGGGCGGGAGCCGCTGCGTGAAGTGCGCGCCGCCGTCGGTGGAGACCTTCAGCCAGGACATCTGCCCGAGGTACACGGTGCTCGCGTCCGGCGCGGCCACGCAGGCGGCCATGGACGGATCGGTGAGCGTCGCGGGCGGCGCGAAGTGGGCCCCGCCGTCGGAGGAGATCGAGAGGCCGAAGGTGGTGACCGCGTAGACGCGCGCGCCGACCGCCGCGAGGTCCTCGACGCCCGCGTCCCCGAGGCCGTCCGCCTTGGTGCGGAGCACGAACGTGCGGAACCCGTCGGTGGAGACGGCCACGCCCGAGTCGAGCGCGGCGTAGAGCGAGCCGCCCGCGGCGGCGACGTCGCGCACGCCGCCGGCGGGCAGCTCGGCGGAGCGGAAGCTCGCGCCCGTGTCGGTGGAAAGGTAGAAGCCGGGCGCGTAGCCGACGTACACGCGCGCGCCCTCGGCGTACACCGTGGAGGCGATGGCCGTGGTCCGGTCGGGCGCCACGAACCAGCGCGGCGCGAACGTCGCCCCGCCGTCCGTCGAGGCGCAGAAGGCGTCGGTGGAGCCGGACCAGTAGCGCTGCCCGCTCACCACCCAGACGGCCTGGCCGGAGACGGCCACGTCCAGGATCGAGGTCTCGCCCGCCGGGCACGGGCGCGCGACGGAGGTGGCCGAGGCGGGCGCGCCGGTCGCGTCGCGGCCCAGGATGGCGAGGCCGGCGGCGGTGGCGGCGTACACGCGGTCGGCGGTCACCGCGATGGCGCGGACGTCGGCGGAGGGGAGGGCAGGGACGGTGCCGGTGTCGAGCCCGGCGAACGTCGCGCCGCCGTCGGTGGAGCGGAGCAGGCCGGTCGAGGTCGCGGCGAACACGTCGCCGATGCCGGGATCGAGCGCCACGTCGGCGACGGCCCGGTCCGCGATGGTCCACGCGAAGGTGCGCGCCCGGTCGTGCGAGACCGCGAGGCCGAGCGAGGTCGCGACGTACACGTCCTTGCCGGCGCCGGCGATCGCCGTCACCCAGGCGTCGTTGCCGTCCACGGTGCGCTGCAGGAGGGGGACGAACGTGGCGCCGCCGTCCACGGATCGGTAGAGCCCCTCCTCCGTGCCGGCCAGCACCAGGCTGCCCTCGGCCCACACCGCGCGGCCGGGGAGGTTCCAGCCGCCCGCGGGGCTCACCAGGCGCGTGAGCGACCACGCGGCCCCGTCGTCGGAGCCGGCGACGCCGCGCTCGGTGGCGCGCCAGAGGCGGCCGGTGACGGGATCCCGGTGGAACGCGTACGTCCACCCGGCGCCGCCCAGGGCCACGAACCGGGCCGGCACCGGCCCGGCGCCGCGCGCGATGCCCCCGGCGGTCGCGACGTAGGTGAAGCCCGAGGTGGACACCGAGTACCGCTGCTGGCGCACCGCCTCGCGGTTCCCCGCCCGGTCCACCGAGTAGTAGCGGAGCACGGTCTCGCCCTCGCCGACCGCGATGGGCCCGGCGGCGGCGCCCTCCACCACCGTGCCGTTGCCCGGCGCGGGCACGCTGCCGTCCGTGGTGTACACCACGCGCGCGCAGCCGGAGCCGCCCGCGTCGGTGCAGGTGAGCGTGACCTGCTGCGCCGCGGCGTACACGCCGTCGGTGACGCTCGCCGTCGTGACCGGCTCGACGCAGTCCGGATCGGTGGTGAACGTCCAGGACACCGCGGCGGGCAGGCCGTTGCCGGCGAGGTCGGTGACGCCGGCGTCGAGCGTCGCGGTGTAGGCGGTGTTGCACTCGAGGCGGCGGTCGGGCGGGAAGCGCGCGGTGCGCGTGGCGGCGTCGTAGGCGGCGCCGGTCGCCTGGGCCGGCGAGAGCGTCAGCCGGGCGGCGGTCACCGTCGCGGGATCCATGTCCTCGTCGAACACGGCCGCCGGCACCGCGTCCAGGGCGACGCCGGTGGCGCCGTCCGGCGGGAACACCGAGGCGACGCCGGGCGGATC
Organism: Anaeromyxobacter sp. PSR-1; assembly: GCF_000964525.1. Taxonomy (GTDB): domain Bacteria; phylum Myxococcota; class Myxococcia; order Myxococcales; family Anaeromyxobacteraceae; genus Anaeromyxobacter. Next base: position 17,352 of record NZ_BAZG01000025.1, on the reverse strand, counting down.
GACGTCGATGACGTAGGTGCCGGTGCCGGTGGTGCTCCGGTTCCCCTCGCCGTCCAGCGCGAAGAAGCTCAGGGTCGCGCTCGCCTCGAGGCGCACCGGTCCGACGTACGTCTGCGCGGCGCCACCGTTCACCGCGTACACCGTCTGCGCACAGCCCGAGCCGCCGGGCTCGTCGGCGCAGGTGAGCGTCACGTCCACGGGGTGGTTGAAGTGGCCGCCGGCGGGGTCGGCGGCGACCGTCGGGGGCACCGTGTCCGGCGCGCCGCGGGTGTCGAAGCCGAGCACCCAGCCGCTGAACGGCTCGCCGCGCGCGCCGCGCGCGGTGGGCAGGATCAGGACCGCGTACGAGGTCGAGAGCGCGAGCGGCGCCGCCGGCGTGAGCACCAGGGTCGCGGTGGCCGCGTCGTAGGCCGGCGTGAACGCCACCGGGGTCGCCCCGCGCCGGAACGACAGCGCGGAGGGCAGGGTGGACGTGTCCACGCAGGTGTTGAAGCGGATCCGCACCGTCGCGTTCACCGAGACGCCGTCGGCCCCCTGCGCCGGCGAGGACTCGACCACCTGCAGCGACGTCGCGGCGGGGAGCGCGCAGGACGGGGCGCCGGGGCTGCCGCCGCCGCCGCCGCCGCCGCCGCCGCCGGAGCAGCCGGCGAGCGCGAGGGCGGAGGCGAGGGCGACGGCGAGGGACGGCGAGGCAGCAGTGCGGTGCATGCGGGTCCTCCGAGGAGGCGCGCAGTGTACACGGGGGGTGCGCGCGGTCGAGCGGCAGGCCCGGGACAGGGGTAGGCCGCTGTCGGGCACTTGGCCCGACCCGAGCGCCGGGTGCTAATGGGTGCGATGCCGATCCCCGCCCTCGCACTCGCCGTGGCCGCGCTCGCCGCCGCCGCCCCCGCCGTGCCGCCGCTCCCCGCCGGCGAGGTCCCGCCCGCGCTGCGGCTCCCCGCCGGCGTGCGGCCCGTCCGCGGGGAGGTGTCGCTGACCCTCGATCCCGCCGCGGAGCGCTACCGCGGCCGCGTCCGCTACCCGGTGGTCCTCGACGCGCCGGCGCGCGTGGTCTGGCTGCACGCGGAGGGGCTGGAGATCGAGGAGGCGCGGGTGGGCGGCCGGCCGGCGCGGGCGGTGCTCGCCGACGGCGGGCTGCTCGGCCTCGTGCCCGACGCCCCGCAGCCGCCGGGCGAGGCGACGGTGGAGATCGCGTTCGCCGGCGCGGTGGACCGGGTGCGGAGCCGCGGCCTGTACGCGGTGCCGGAGGCGGGGCGCTGGTACGCGTACACGTTCTTCGAGCCCGCCGACGCCCGGCGCGCCTTCCCGTGCTTCGACGAGCCGGGCTTCAAGATCCCCTGGCGCCTCTCGCTGACGGTGAAGCCGGGGGATCGGGCCCTCGCGAACACCCCGGCGGCCCGCGAGGCCCCGGACGGCGGGGGGACGCGCGTGGAGTTCGCCGAGACGCGGCCGCTGCCTTCCTACCTGGTCGCGTTCGTGGTGGGCCCGTTCGACCTGGTGGACGGCGGCGCCGGGGGCGCGGCCCGCGTGCCGGTGCGCTTCGTGGTGCCGCGCGGGCGCGGCGGCGAGACCCGCTACGCGGCCTCGGTCACCGCGCGCATGCTCGACCTCATCGAGGCGGAGACCGGCGTCCCGTACCCCTACGAGAAGTGCGACGTGGCGGTGGTGCCGCGCTTCTGGGGCACCATGGAGCACCCCGGGATCGTGGCGCTGGGCCAGCCGCTCACGCTCATCCCGCCGGCGGAGGAGACGCGCGAGCGGCGGCTCCGCTACGCGACCATCGCGATGCACGAGCTCGTGCATCACTGGTTCGGCGACCTCGTCACCATGGCCTGGTGGGACGACACCTGGCTGAACGAGTCGCTCACCAGCTTCCTCGACTCGGTGGTCGTGGACGCGCTCGAGCCGGCCTGGCGGCGCACCGCCCGCCGCCGCGCCGAGGGCCGGGCCTCGGCGCTCGAGGCGGACGTGCTCGCCGCGGCGAAGCGCCTGCGCGAGCCGGTCGGCTCGCGCGACGAGATCGAGGGCGCGTTCGACAACGCCATCACCTACGACAAGGGCGCCGCGGTGGCCGCCATGTACGAGCGGTTCCTGGGGCGCGAGGCGTGGCGCGCGGTGCTGCGCGACCACCTGCTCGCGCACGCGCACCGCACCGCCACGACCGAGGACTTCCTCGCCACGCTGGCGTCGCGCTCGTCGCCGGCCGTGGCCGCCTCGCTGCGCGGCTTCCTGGAGCGCCCGGGCGTGCCGCTCGTCCGCGCCGCGGTCCGCTGCGACGGGCGCGGCGCCGCGGCGGTGGTGCGCCAGGAGCGCTTCCTCGCCTCCGGCGCGCGCGACCCCGCGGCCACCTGGTCGATCCCGCTCTGCGTGCGCGCCGGCGCGGGCGCGCGGGTGGAGACGGCATGCGGCCTCGTGGGCGGCGACGGGCCCGAGGGCGAGGTGGCGCTGCCGTTCTGCCCGGAGTGGCTCTGGCCCAACGCGGGCGGGACCGGGTACCACCTCACCGCGCTCGATCCGGCGGCGCTCCCCGGCCTCTGGCCGCACCTCGCGCCGGCGGAGCGGCTCGCGCTCGCCACCGACGCCTCCCTGCTCGCGCGGCGCGGCGACCTCCCGCCCGAGGCGGCGCTCGGCCTGGTGGCGCCGCTCGCCGGGAGCGAGGACGGGCTGCAGGTGGAGGCCTCGCTGGAGCTGGCGCGGCTGGCGCAGCCGGAGTGGCTCGACGCCGCCGATCACGCGCGCTGGCGGGCGTTCGTGCGCGAGACCTGGGGGCCGCGGGCGCGCGCGATCGGCTGGATGCCCCGGCGCGGCGAGCCGGACGAGGCGACGGCGCTGCGGCGGCTGCTCCTGCCGCGGGTGGCGGGCGAGGGCGAGGACCCGGCGCTCGCGGGCGAGGCGGCGCGGCTCGCGCGGCGGTGGCTCGCCGACCGCCGGTCGGTGCCGGCCGAGGCGGCCTGGCCGGCGCTGGAGGTGGCGGCGCGCACCGGGGACGCGGCGCTGTTCGACCGGATCCTCGCGGCGGCGCGCGGCGCGCGGGACCGGACCGACCGGGCGCGCCTGCTCGCGATCCTCGGGCGCTTCGAGCGGCCCGCGCTCGTCGATCGCGCGCTGGCGCTGGTCGCCTCCGGCGCGGAGGACCTCCGCGACACCGCCGCGATCCTCCGCGTGGCGCTGGCCGGGCGGGAGACGCGCTGGCGCGCCTGGGAGCTCCTGCGCACGCGCTGGGAGGCGATCGCGCCGCGGCTGCGGAGCGACGAGGGGTCGTGGCTGGTGGAGCAGGCCGCCGGGCTCGCCTGCGATCCCGGCCGCGCCGGCGAGGTCGCCGCGTTCCTTCGTCCCCGCGCCGAGGCGTTCGACGGGGCGCCGCGGGCGCTGGCCCGTGCCCTGGAGGACGCCGGGGCCTGCCGCGCCGCCCGCGCCCGCAACGGGCCCGCGGTGGCGCGGTTCCTGGCGCGGTAGCGGCGGCCGACCACCTCGCCTCCCGACCGCCGCCGGTGTGGGACACCAGGCGACGCGGGTGAACGCGAGCGGCGCCGAGCACCGGCCGCCGGGGACGTCACTGCTCGTGTACCCGCTCGCACAGTGCTAGCCTGCGCGCCGGCACATCCCCGTGCCCCGGGAGGGCGGCGAGATGAACGAGGGACTTCTGCGCAGGCTCGGCGTGCTGGTCGCGGCCCTGGCGGTGAGCACCGCCGCTCCCGCCCACGCCCAGGAGAAGGCCGAAGCTCCGGTAAACTGGACGCGCGGACCCGCGACGGCGGACGTCGGAAAGGACGTGGGCGAGATCGCCCTGGGCGACAGCCTGGCGCTGGCCGGCGAGGAGGACACGCAACGCCTGCTCCGCGAGATGGGGAACCCGACCCACGGCTCGGAGGTGGGGCTCGTCGTCCCGACCGTGGACGGCGAGAGCTGGTTCGTCATCCTCGAGTGGCAGGGCATCGGATTCGTCAAGGACGACGAGCGCAACACCATCGACGCGGATGCGCTCCTGAAGAACATCCAGAGGGCGACCGAGGCCGCCAACAAGGAGCGGAAGAAGACCGGGGCAAGCGCCCTTCACGTCGTCGGCTGGGCCGAGGCTCCCCACTACGACCAGGCTTCCCACAACCTGACCTGGGCGATCCGCGGGAAGACCGACGACGGTGAGGAGGTCGTGAACTACAACGTCCGGCTGCTGGGGCGAGAGGGCGTCATGTCGGTCACCTACGTGGACGATCCGGCGGGAATCGCGAACGCAAAGCCCAAGGTCGACGCCGTCATCCAGGGGTTCAGCTTCAAGCGCGGCAAGACGTACGCGGAGTGGGTCCCGGGCGACAAGGTCGCCGCGTACGGGTTGACGGCGCTGGTCGCGGCCGGAGCCGGGGCCGCCGCGGTGAAGACGGGCCTCCTGGCGGCGCTCGGCGGATTCATCGCCAAGGCCTGGAAGGCGGTGGCGGTCGCGCTGGTGGCGCTGGGCGCGGGCATCGCGCGCACCGTGAAGAGCCTCTTCGCCCGGAAGCCGCGCTCCGGGGGGGCGCCTTCCGATGGCTGATCGCGGAGGGCCGTGATCGCCCATGCAGGCGCTCCTCGCAGACATCCTGCCCTGGATCGCGGTGTTCTACTGGTTCGACGGGCTGGCCGAGATCCGGGGCGGGCAGTTCTACCTGTCGTCGGCCTGGGGCGGCGGCTTCCGGCTGCTGCGCCCGGGGCTGCGCCACCTCGGGCTCGCGCCCGCGGCGGAGGCCATCGCCGTGATGAACCTGCCCTGGCTCGCGACCCGGGACGCGCTGCTGGCCTTCGATCCGAAGCGACGCTTCGATCTCGTCACGATCCGTGAGGGAGACGTGAGCTGCCTCCCGTGGGCGGCCGTCGACCCGGAGGCCGTCGGCAAGCAGGTGCGCTCGCGGGGACGGACGCTCGTCGTGGCGGCGCAGCCGTACCTTGCGGCGCAGCTCGCGGGAGCGCTCCGGTCGCTGAAGGCAGGACTCGGAACCGCGAGCGAGCCAGAGGCGGCGGCTTCCGGGCTCGCCGAGATTCGCGCGCGACAGCGCTGGCTCCGGCGCGGGTTGAGGGCGGTCGCCACGCTCCTGTTCCTGTGGACGTTCGGGCTCGGCGCGCTGGTTGCGTACGGTGGGCTCACCCTTCCACCGGGAACGGGGGTCGAGCTGCTCGCGCTGCTGCTCCTCCTCGAGCTGGCGCTCGCCGTCGCGTACGCCCGCGCAGGAGGGGCAAGCCGGGCAGAGGCCGTGTCGCAGGCGAGCTGGCTCGTGCTCTGGCCCGTGGCGGCGCTGCACCCGCTGCTCCACCTGTCGCTCCGTCAAGCGGGGTCCCGACCCGCGCTCGAGGCGGCGGCGGCCGTGCTTCCCGCCGAAGCGTCACGCGAGCTCGCCGCGACGGAGTTCGGCCGGGCGAAGGCGAGCCTGGAGCTCGCGGACGGCGTGCTCGCCGAGGCGTTGGCCCGGCGCGTACAGGTCATCGTCGCGTCGGCGAAGCGCGCCGGGATGGAGGAACGAGATCTCTCTCGCCCACCCGAGCGCGACGCCCGCGACGGTTCCTGGTGCCCGGCCTGTAGGGCGTGCTTCGTGCCGGGAACCACGCGCTGTACGGACTGCGACGTGCCGCTCCGCGCGTTCGGCTGACGCCCGGCGCTCTCGGAACCCGAGGCGGCCTACTTCGTTCCCTCGCCGTCCCTGACGTGCTGCATGGCGGCGGAGTTCATGCAGTAGCGCAGCCCGGTGGGCGGCGGACCGTCCGGGAACACGTGGCCCAGGTGACCGTCGCAGCGGGCGCACCGGACCTCGGTGCGGCGCATGCCGTACGAGCGATCGTGCACCTCCACCACCGCGTCCTCCGACACCGGCCGGGTGAACGAGGGCCAGCCGGTGCCGGACTCGAACTTCTCGCCGGAGCGGAACAGCGGGTTCCCGCAGCCCGCGCAGACGTAGGTCCCCGGCTCGTGCGTGCCGAGGAAGCAGCCGGTGCCGGGGGGCTCGGTGCCGTGGCCGCGCAGCACCTGGTACTGCTCCGGCGTGAGCCGGTCGCGCCACTCGGCGTCGGAGAGGACGAGCTTTTCCATGGGCACCTCGGGGCACCTCGCGGGCGGACCTCGCGCGCGGTGGGTAGGCGCGCGTCACGTCGCCAGGAACGTAACCGCGCCGGCGCCCGCGCGCCCCGCGCGTGGGCGGTCCGTGCGGGGACGCTAGGACGCCGGCTCGCCGTACTCCTTCAGCTTCCGGTAGAGCGTGGCGAGGCCGATCCCGAGCCCGGCCGCGGTCGCCACCTTGTTGCCGCCCGCGGTGCGCAGCGCCGCGAGCACGTGCTCGCGCTCCACCTCGTGCAGCGGCCGGATCAGCCCCGGCCGCGCCGGGGCGGGCGGCGCGTGGCGCAGGGCCTCGGGCAGGTCGTCCACCCCGACCTGGTTGCCGGCGCAGAGCGCGACCGCGTACTCGATCGCGTTCTGGAGCTCGCGGACGTTGCCGGGCCAGGGGTACCGCGCCAGGAGGTCCGCCACCTCGGCGGTGAAGCCGGTGACCGGCCGGTGCGCGCTCCGCGAGAGCTTCGCGAGGAAGCAGCGCGCCAGCGGCACGACGTCGTCGGGGCGCTCGCGCAGCGGGGGCACGCGCAGCTCGATGACGTTGAGGCGGTAGTAGAGGTCCTGGCGGAAGCGGCCGGCGGCCACCTCGGCGGCGAGGTCGCGGTTGGTGGCCGCGATGATCCGCACGTCCACCTTGCGCGAGCGGCTGTCGCCCACGCGCCGGACCTCGCGCTCCTGCAGCGCCCGCAGGAGCTTCACCTGCATGGCGGGCGAGACCTCGCCGACCTCGTCGAGGAAGAGCGTGCCGCCGCCGGCCGCCTCGAACAGCCCCAGCCCGTCCGTCTCGGCGCCGGTGAACGCGCCCTTCACGTGGCCGAACAGCTCGCGCTCGAGCAGCGTCTCGGTGATCGCCCCGCAGTTCACCGCCACGAACGGCCCGGCGGCGCGGTCGGAGGAGCGGTGGACGAGGCGGGCCACCTCCTCCTTCCCCACGCCGCTCTCCCCGGTCACCACCACCGACGACCCGGTGCGGGCCACGCTGCGCGCGCGCTCCAGCACCCGGCGCATCGGCTCGCTGCGCGCCACCAGCCCGGTGACCTCGTCCGGGCAGGTCGCGAGCCGCTCCAGCTCCTGCTGGCGCTCGCGCAGGCGCCGCTCCGTGCGCCGCAGCTTGCTCGACACCTCGTGCAGCGCGTGGTCGATCGACTCCATGTGGTAGTAGGGCAGGTGCCGCTCCAGCTCCGGGCCCCAGCGCTCCTTGAAGCGCGCCGCGATGTGGCACTCGGGGTCGCCCTTGCCCACGCAGCGGTCCTCGATGACGTAGACCTCGCGCCGCTCCTTGTAGGAGAGGTAGCCGCTCGCGAAGCCCGCCGAGGTCCAGCAAACCGGGTCCTCGGACAGGCCGATGTGCAGGAGGTGCTGCTCGGCCTCGTAGGACCGGCTCCACACCGTCTCCACCAGCGGCGCGTCGCCCAGCCCGTCGGTGCGCACGTTCTTCCCGAGGATGAACTGGCCCTTGAGCGGCGGCAGGAACGGGCCGGCCTTCCCCTCCTTCCAGAGATCCGGGTGCTCGTGCTCGAGCGCCTCGCCCACCCGCCACCCGTGCGCGTAGCCGAAGCGCGTCAGGACGCCGCGGGCCGCGAACGTGCCGAACGCGTCGATGAGCTCCTTGCGCAGCAGGCCGAGCGCCACCGCGTCGAACAGCACCGCGCGCTGCCCCATGAAGCGGATCACGCCGCCCTTGGGGTCGAAGGAGAGGATCTCCCGCAGGTCGAGGTCCTCGATGTGCATCGCCGCCCCGCTTCCCGAAACGAGAGGTCCGCTTCTCGGGACGAGTGATGCGCCGCGCCCCGGCGCGCGAAAAGGGGCGTGAGGTCGCAGGACTCCACGTGCCGACGCGGTCCACCTTCCGTGCATGCGGCGCGATGCCGCGCGAGGTGCGGCAGGGACGCGCGGACCGACGGTCGCAGCCGCTTCTCGAAACGAGCGATCGGTTCTCGAAACGAGCGACGCGCGGGCGCCGGCCCCGGAAGAAAGACCCGTGAAGTCCGCGAGCGGCGCGGGGGACCCCGCGTGGCACGTGGGGTGCTCAAGCCGCCCTCGCCGCGCGCGCGCCGGAGCCAGGGGCGCGCCGCCGCGGCGCACACGAACGCGGCGCGCTGGCGCGTCGCCTGGAGGAGCGATGGGCAACGACGGCAAGGGCGGGACGGATCTGTCTCGACGGAGGTTCCTGACGACCGGCGGCGCCGCGGCGCTGGCGGGCGCGGCCGCGGCGGCGATCCCCGGGGCCGCCCGGGCGGCGGAGGCGGGCGCGGTCCCGAAGCGCTGGGACGAGACCGTGGACGTGGTCGTGGTCGGGACCGGCTTCGCCGGCCTGACCGCGGCGATCGAGGCGCGCAACGCGGGCGCGAAGGTCCTCGTGCTCGACAAGATGCCGGTGCACGGCGGCAACTCGATCATCAACGGCGGCGACTTCGCCGCGCCCGCGAACGCCTTCCAGAAGGACGCCGGCGTCCAGGACTCGCCCGAGCTGATGCTGAAGGACATGCTCAAGGCGGGCGCCTACCTGAACCACGTGGAGCTGGCGCGGATGGTGGCGGAGAACGCCAACGCCGCGCTGGAGTGGTCGCGCACCTACGTGGGCGCGAACTTCAACCGCCTCAACTTCCACGGCGGCCACTCGGTGAAGCGGTCGGTGCAGACCGCGAACCAGTCCGGCTCGGAGCTGGTCAACAAGCTCCTCGCCAAGGCCCGATCGCTCGGCGTGGAGGTGCGCCTCCGCACCAAGCTCGAGCGGCTGGTGGTGAAGGACGGCCGCGTCCTCGGGCTCCAGGTGCGGAAGGGCTACGCCTGGCCCAGGGAGGACTCCGGCGAGCCGGCGTTCCTGAAGGCGCGCCGCGGCGTGGTGCTCGCGACCGGCGGCTTCTCGCAGGACGTGAAGCTCCGCCAGGTCCACGATCCCCGCCTCACCGACAAGTTCGAGTCCACCAACCACCCGGGCGCCACCGGCGAGGCGCTGCTCGCCGCCTGCCAGGCCGGCGCCATGGACGTGCAGATGGACTGGATCCAGCTCGGCCCGTGGACGAGCCCGGACGAGAAGGGCTTCGGGCAGGTGCCCCAGGTCTGCGAGCGCATCGTGGGCTACGGCCTGATGGTCGATCCCAAGACCGGCAAGCGCTTCTTCAAGGAGACCGGCAACCGCAAGGAGCGGGCGGACGCGATCGTCCTGCTCGGCCACCCGGCCGTGATCCTGGGCGACTCGGTCAACGTCGGCAAGCAGGTGGTGCCGAAGGTCCTGAACAAGGCCATGGAGGCCGGCGCGGTCCGGAGGTTCGACACGCTCGAGGCGATCGCGCAGGCGTACGGCATCCCGGTGCAGCCGTTCCTGGAGCAGGTGACGCGCTGGAACGGGTTCGTGGAGAAGAAGAGCGACCCGGACCTCGGGTGCATGATCTTCCCCGACGCGAAGCCCAACGTCGCGCCGCCGTTCTACGCGATGCGGCTGTGGCCGCGCGTCCACCACACCATGGGCGGCCTGGTCATCGACACCGAGGCCCGCGTCATCGGCTTCGACATGAAGCCGATCGTGGGGCTGTTCGCGGCCGGCGAGGTGACCGGCGGCGTGCACGGCGCGGTGCGCCTCGGCTCGGTGGCGATGGCGGACTGCGTGGTCTTCGGCCGGATCGCGGGCAGGAACGCGGGCGGCGGGAAGGCCTGGGCGTGAACCTCCGGCTCCTCGAAAGGAACATCATGGCTTCCAAGCTCCTGAAGACGTCCGGGCCGGCGCTGCTCGCGGCCCTCCTCGTGACCCTGGCGCCCCGCGTCGCCGGCGCCACGGTCCGCCTCGACCCGAAGGCGAGGCCCGGCGACTGCGCCGCCTGCCACGGCGCCGCCAAGGTGCTGCCGCCCGGCCACGTCGCCACCCGCGCGATGAAGGCCGCCGACTGCGCCAGGTGCCACGACCCCGCCGGCCCGAAGGCGCTCGGCGCGAAGCTCCCCTCCGGCCACCGCCACGGCCTCGCCGGCGTCGGCTGCGCCGACTGCCACGGCAAGGCCGCGAAGCCGCAGCCGGCCAGCGTCGAGGCGTGCCTCGCCTGCCACGGCCCGGCCGCCGAGCTGGTGAAGAAGACCGCCGCGGTGAAGCCGGAGAACCCGCACGACTCGCCGCACTGGGGCCCGCAGATGGAGTGCTCCGTCTGCCACCGCCAGCACGAGGCGACCGTCAACTGGTGCGCCCACTGCCACACGTTCGACTTCAAGGTGCCGTAGCGCCGCGCCGTGACCCACGACCTCACACGGAGAAGCACATGACCTCGAGACGCTCCCTGGCGCTGCTCGCAGCGCTCCTCCTCCCCGCGGCCGCCTCCGCGCTGGAAGGCGACGTGACCATCTACGGCACGCTCATGCCGTTCTTCGACAACGCGCGGGTGTCCGACCCGACGCGCCCGGGCCTGTCGCCCGCGGCCGGCGGCGCCACCCAGGTCGCCGACGCCGCTTACACCGGCGTCGCCATCCCGCAGCGCTTCCGCCTCACCTCCGGCACGTCCAACATCGGCTTCAAGGGCGGGTTCGACGTGCTGGGCGAGGACCTCCAGGTGTTCTTCCAGGTGGAGAGCGCCGTCAGCCCGGACGGCGACGCGCCGAACGCGTGGGCCTCGCGCAACAGCGCGGTGGGCGTGAAGGGCAGGTTCGGCCGCGCCTTCTTCGGCAACTGGGACACGCCGTACAAGTACCCGGTGCTGCTGGTCGGCGCGGTCCGCGGCCTGAACCCGTTCGACAACACCATCACCGCCAGCCCCGGCTTCGGCGTCCCGGGCACCACCACCCAGAGCGGCCGCGCGAACGGCAAGGCCGACGCGGCCTTCAACCGCCGCCAGGGCAACAGCATCCAGTACTGGACGCCCGAGCTCCACGGCCTCTCGGCCCGGCTCGCGTACTCGGCCAACGAGACGAAGACCGCCGCCTCGGCCACCGCGCCGTCGATCAGCCCGAGCGTCCACTCGGCCCTGGTGAGCTGGGCCTACGGCCCGCTGCTGCTCCGCTACGCCTACGAGCGGCACGAGGACTACTTCGGCCTCACGCAGCTGGGCGGCTCCCCGGTGTCGCTGACGAACGGGTCGTCCACCGACCAGGGCCACGAGGCCATCGCGCAGGTGTCGCTGCCCACCGGGACGCGCGTCTCGCTGGTGGGCGAGCGGCTCTCCTACGAGAACGACGACCGCACCGCCGGCGCCGTCCGCGAGTACGCGCGCTTCGCGTACTACGCGCTCCTCCAGCAGCGCTTCGGCCCGCACCAGCTGTTCGGCTCGTTCGGCCAGGCCGACGCGGGCGAGTGCGAGGTGGTGGGCGGCGGCGCGTGCACCACCAACGGCCTGGGCGCCACGCAGTGGAACGCCGGCTACTCGTACGCGCTCACCAAGGCCGCGGACGTCTACGTCGCCTACTACGAGACCCGGAACGACCGCTCCGCCAGCTACGGCGTGGTGGGCGGGCCGGGCGCCGTCGCGCCGGGCGGCGACACCCGCGGCTTCGGCGTGGGCCTGCTCTACACCTTCGCGGCGACGGCGAACGTCGGCGCGCCGAAGGGTTCCCCGTAGAGCGCGCGGGGACGAGGGGCGCCCCGGCCGCCCTCCTCCGCGGGGCGCTCCTCGGCTGTCCGGGCGCGGGCGCCCTCAGGCGCCGGCGCCGCCCAGCCGGAACCCGCCCAGCAGCTCCGCCAGCGTGCCCGAGCGCGCCGACAGCTCCGCCGCCGCCGCCGAGGACTGCTCGGCGCTGGCGGCGTTCTGCTGGGTGACGCGGTCGATCTCCGCCACCGCGCCGGTGATCCGCTCCACGCCGCCGGCCTGCTCCCGCGCCGCGGCGCTGATCCCGGCCGCGAGCCCGGCGAGCCGCTCGGCGCCGGCGCGGATCACCTCGAGCCGCTCCGCGACCGCGCGGGTGATGGCGTCGCCGTCCGCCGCCTGACGCACCGACTCGCCGATGAGCGCCTCGGTGCGCGAGGCGGCCTCCTTGGCGCGGAGCGCGAGCGACCGCACCTCCTCGGCCACCACCGCGAAGCCGCGCCCGGCGCCGCCGGCGCGGGCGGCCTCCACCGCCGCGTTCAGCGCGAGCAGGTTGGTCTGGAACGCGATCTCGTCGATGTCCTTGATGATCTGCGCCGTCTGCTCGGCCGCGCCGCGCACCTGCGCCATGGCGGCGGTCATCCGCGAGACGGTGGCGGCGCCCTCGGCCGCGGCCGCGCGCGCCGAGGCGGAGAGGCCGTCGGCGGCGGCGGCGTGCTCGGAGGTGGTGCGCGCCTGGCCGGCCACCACCTCGAGGCTGGCGCCGGTGCGCCCGATGGCGGAGGCCTGCTCCGCGGCGCCGCCCGCCACCGCCTGGCTCGACGAGGCGATCTGGGCGGCCGCGGCCGAGATCTGGCCCACCGCCTCCACCACCTGCCCGAGCGCCGCGTCGAGCGCGCCGGCGGTGCCGTTCACCACCTGCTGGAGCCGCGCGTGGTCACCCTGGTAGCGCCCGCCCATGCGCGCGCGCAGGTCGCGCGCGGCGAGCCGGGCCAGCACGTCGCTCGCCTCGCGCACCGGCGCGGAGACCGCGTCGAGGATCTCGTTCACGCCGGCGAGCACCCGGCGGTAGTCGCCCTGGCACCGCGCCGGATCGCCCCGCCGGCCCAGGTCGCCGGCGCGCCCGGCCTCGATGGCCACGTCCACCTCGGCGACGAGCGCGCCGACGGCCGCCGTGCAGGCGTTCACGTTGCGGCGGAGCGTGTCGAACTCCCCGCGGTAGGTCTCCTCGATCGGCGCCGGCGCCTCGCCGCGCGCCAGCCGCTCGAGCGCGTCCGCCGCCGCGCGGAGCGGCGCCACCACCGCGTCGAGCAGCGCGTTCATCCCCCGCACCAGCTCCCCGTTCTGGCCCGGGTAGCGCGACGGATCGGCGCGCACGTCGAGGCGCCCCTCCGCCGCCGCGCGCAGGAGCAGCGCCAGGTCCGCGTTGCGCAGGCGCACCACCTCGAGCAGCGCGTTCACCCCGCGCTTCAGGTCGAGGAAGCGGCCCTGTACCTCGAGGTCCACGTCGGGCGGCACCTCGCCCGCCGCCAGCCGCACCACGCGGTCGGTGGCGACCTCGATCGGGCGGATCACCGTGTCGAGGAGCAGGTTGATCCGGCCGATCATCGCGCCATTGTAGCCGTGGTAGCGCGAGACGTCGGCGCGGACGTCCAGGCGGCCCGCGGTGGCCGCCTCCACCAGGTGCCGGATGTCGTCGTTGCGCTGCTCCACCACCTCGATGACCGCGTTCACCGCGTCGCGCAGGCGGTCGAAGTCGCCCTCGAACGGCGCCGTCATGCGCCCGGGGAGGTCGCCGCGCGAGATGCGCTCCACCGCCTCCGCGGTGGCGGCGAACGGGGTCGAGAACGCGTCCAGCGTCTCGTTCAGCGTGCGGATGATGAGCTGGAACTCCGGGTCGATGTGCCCCTCGGCGCCGCGCACCGTGAGCGTCCCGGCGCGCACCGCGTCGCGCACGCGCGCGGACTCGCCGCGCATGGCGCGGATGGCGCGCCCGACCACGCGGGCCACGAACAGGCCGCCGCCCGCGATCACCGCCGCGACCGCGGCCGAGGCCGCCAGCCCGATGGCCGGTCCATCGGCGAGGCCGCGCCGGGCCGCGAGCCAGCCGGCGAGGCCGGCCGCCAGCGTGGCGCCCGCGGCGAGCAGGGAGGAGCCGAGGATCTTCGTCGAGACCGGGAGCGAGCGGCGCATGTCGGGACTCCGGCGGAGGGAGGCGCGGCCATCCGAGGGCGTCCCAGCACCCTGCGTGCCAGCCCGTCACGGGCGGGCGGATCGGCCGCGCGCCGGGCGCTTCCGGACCCGCGCCGCCCGCCGCCGTCCCGCGTCCCGGGTCGAGTGGCGTGCGCCCCAGGGTGGACGGGCTGGGGTCGCGGCGACGGATCGAGCGCGTCGCGGGCGCGGCGTCAGGGACGTGACGAAGGCGCGCGCCCGGGGCCCGCCTCACCGCGGCGCGAGCGCCAGCGCGAGGCCGAGCAGGGCGGAGTAGACGAGCCCGACGCGCGCCATCCGCGGCGTGAGCGGGATGAGGCGCACGCGCTCGCGCACGGTGAAGAGCGTCCGGAGCGCGCCGATCGCCAGGGGCGCCGAGGCGAGCGGCAGGAGCATCCACGGCCCGAGGTCGAGCAGGAACCACGAGCCGAGCGGCGCGAGGTACGCGAACGCGAGCAGGAGGGCGATCTCGACGCGGTTGAAGTCGGGCCCGTGGAGCACCGCGCCGGTCCGCCAGCCCTTCACGCGGTCGAACTCGTGATCGCGGAGGTCGTCCACCAGCAGCACCGCGGTGACGAGCGCGCCGACCGGCAGGCCGACGAGGTAGACCGGCAGCGGCAGCGACGCGAGCAGCCGCCACGGCTGGGGCGCGCCCTGCACCGCGGCCGCCTGGATGAAGTACGTGCCCACCACGCCGACCACGCCGAACATCACCACGAACAGCGGATCGGCCTGGCCGCGGCGCGCGTACGCCCACGGGCCGCCGTTGTAGGAGAGGCTGGTCACGACGCCGAGGACGCCGAACGCCAGCACCGGCGCGCCGCCGATCCGGTAGAGGTACGGCGCGGTCGCCACCGCCAGCAGCAGGCAGCCGACCACCGCCAGGCGCAGGGTGGCGAGCCGCAGCGCGCCCGTCTCCACCGCGTGGACGAGCTCGGGGTGCTCCGGGAGCTTCGGGTGGAGGCGGAGCAGCTCGTGGTTGTCGGTGAACAGCCCCGCCACGTGGATGACCCACGATCCGAACAGGCCGACCAGCGCCGGCCAGGGCGAGAGCACCCCGAAGTGCACCGCCAGCCCCAGGCCGACCAGCACCGGCTGCGCGGCGGTGGGGAGCGAGTGCGTGGGGTACACGAGCAGGTCCACCCAGATGCTCCGCGCCGAGACGGCCGGGACGGCGCCGGCGGCGGCGAGCTCCTCGGGTTGGCCCGGGAGACGGGGCGATGGCGTGCTCACCCCCACAGCTTCGATCAACCGGGGGACCGTGGCGCGGCGGCGGTGCGCGGCATGGCGCCGCGGGCGACCCCGGCCCCCGCCGACCGACGCTCACCGCCGCACCCGGGGTGGCGGCGCGGGCCGGCGCGCGGCGGCCGCCGGGGCGTGGGCCGTCCCGGGCGCCGAGGCGGTCCACCCCGCGCCCGAGCCCGCCGCGACCTCGCCGAGCGCGCCGGCCACGCCGGCCGTGAAGACGGCCCACAGGCCGATCCACAGCGCGGCGAGGAGCGCTCCCACCGCGAGGTCCGGCGAGCCCCGGGCGGCGCGCGCGAAGCGGGCGGCGGGCAGGCGTGCCGGAGCCGGAGGGCCGGCCGGCGCCGGCTGCGGCGCCGGCGGGGGGACCCGGGGGGCGAGGGCCTGCGGGCCGCCGGTCAGCCAGAGGGCGCCCCAGGAGGGCGCTGCGGTGGAGGGTGACGCTCGCGACTTCATGTGGTTTCTCCCTCGTGCTCGCCGCGCGGGGCTGCGCGGCACGTGGAGGATGTACGGATGTCGAAGCGCGGCTTGAACGCGCAGGGGGGCGCGGGCCCCGCGCAGCAACGCGCGGGGCTGGACTGGGGGCACCTCGAGTTCTTCCTCGAGCTGGTGCGCACCGGGAGCCACGCCCGCGCGGCGCGGCGGCTCGGCGTGGACCGCAACACCGTGGCGCGCCGGGTGGCGGCGCTGGAGGGCGCCCTGGGCCTGGCGCTCTTCGAGCGCGGGCCGCAGGGCTGGGCGTGCACCACCACCGGCCAGGAGCTGGCCGAGCTCGCCTCGCGGGTGGAGCAGGACGTGCTCGCGCTCGCGCGCCACGCCGACACGCGCGACCGCGCGCTGGACGGCACGGTGCGGCTCACCACCGCCTCGCACCTCGCCACGCACCTGTTCCTCCCGGCGGTGGGCGTCCTGCGCGAGCGGCACCCCGGGCTCGTCCTCGAGATCGCCGCCGACCAGCGCGCCTTCGACCTCACCCGGCGCGAGGCCGACCTGGCCGTCCGCATGGGCCGCCCGCGCGACGCCGGGCTGGTGACGCGCAAGCTCTCCGACGTCGCCTACGGGCTGTACGCCGGCCGCGCCACGCTGGGCGGGAAGCCGCGGGCGGTGGACTTCGCGGCGGATCCGTTCGTCGGGCTCGACGAGGGCCACGCCGCCGTGCCGCAGGAGCGCTGGCTGGAGCGGGTCGCGCCGTCGCGCCGGATCGTCTTCCGCTGCAACAGCACCACCGCGCTGCTCCAGGCGGCGCGGCTCGGGCTCGGGGTGGCGGTGCTCCCGCGCTTCGTGGCCGATCGCGATCCGGCGCTGGCGCGGCTGGAGGGCCCGGAGCCGGCGCCGCACGAGCTCTGGCTGCTCGTGCACGGCGACCTGCGCCGCACGCCCCGGGTGCGGGCGGTCATCGACTGGCTGGACGGCCTGGTGGAGCGGGCCCGGCCGGCGCTGTCCGGCCAGGCCTAGCGCCCGCGCCGGCGCCGGGGGCCGCTCCGCCGCGCCCGGCTCGCCGTCCGTCCGCCGGCGGGCGCGGGGCGTCGCACCGCGCGCACCTTGCCGCTCGCGCCGCCCCCGCAGAAGAAGAGCCCGGCGCCGTCGGACTCGAGCCCGCTCACCAGCACGCCGCGCGGCATGGCGAGGCGCGCCCGCACCGCGCCGCCCTCGGGATCCACCCGGCGCAGCTCGCTCTCGCCGCCCTCCATCGTCCCGTGCCACAGCTCGCCGTCCACCCAGGTCACCCCGGTGACGAAGCGGTCCGACTCGATGGTGCGCAGGACGGCGCCGGTCGCGGGATCGACCCGCAGGATCCGGCGCTCGCCGTAGCGTCCGACCCACAGGCTCCCCTCGGCCCAGCACAGGCCGGAGCCGCCGGCGCCCGCCGGCGCGGGCACGCTGCCCAGGACGGCGCCGGTGGCGGGGTCGAGGCGCAGGATCCGGTCGCCCGCGAGCTGGTACAGGTGCCGGCCGTCGAAGGCGGTGCCCGCGTCGCACGCGACCTCCAGCGTGCGGACCGCCTCGCCGCTCGCCGGGTCGAACCCGACCAGCTTCGCGCCGGTCGCGGCCCAGACGCGCTCGCCGTCGAAGCTGACGCCGTGCACCGGGGCGCCGTCGAACGGGCCGTACTCGCGCACCACCTCGGCCTCGCCGACGTCCTCGCGCGGCGCCGCGCGCGCGGCGCCCTTCCTCGCCCCGGGGCTCATCCCTGCCCGATAGCGCGGGGGAGCGGCAGCAGCAACGCCGGGTTGAAGCCGCTCACGGGTGCCGCGACCCAGCGGCGCGCGCGCCCGCGGCCGAGGGCGCGGACGGCGCCGCGCTCGGCGAGCACCGTGAGGCCGC
>NZ_BAZG01000026.1 GCF_000964525.1 Anaeromyxobacter sp. PSR-1 | reverse complement strand
GGCAGAGCCGCGACGCGCCGCGCAGGCGGCGGGCCAGCGCCGCCGTCGCGGCGGCCGGCACGCGCAGCGACACCCTGTGCTCCAGCGGGCGGGCCTCGAGTCGCACCGGGGCGGCCGCGGCCGGGAGCGCGATGCGCTCGGCCGAGACGGTGAGCGCGAGCGGGGGCGGCGCCGCGAGGGCGAGCGCCAGGAGCGCGGCGGGGGCCGTCACGCGCCCTCAGGCCTGGGCGGCGTGGGCGAGCGGCGCCGTGCCGCCCGCCTCGCGGCTGCGGCGGCGCAGCTTCTCGACGAGCGTGGTGCGCTGGAGGCCAAGCAGGTCGGCCGCCGCCTTCTTGTTGCCGCCGGTGCGGGCCAGCGCGGCCGTGATGTACGCGTCCTCCAGCCGGCGCAGCAGGCCCGGGAGGTCCACCGGCCGGCCCGCGGCGAAGCTCGGCTCGGCGGGCGGGGGCGCGTCCTCGGTGGTGAGCGCGCGCAGCAGCGCCGGGTCGATCCCCTCGCCGAGCGCGGCGGGTGCGCCGGCGGTGAGGGGCGCGTCCTCGGCGGCGGTGCCGGGCGCGTCGCCGGACGGGACCGGCTCCGGGGCCGGCGCCGGGAGGGTGACGGCGGCCGGGACCGCCGGGACGGCCGCGGCCTCCGGGGCAGGGGCGCCGGGGACGGCGAGCGCGCGCGTCGCGTCGTTGGCGCGCCGGCAGCGCAGCGCGATGGGGAGGTCGGCCGCGCGGATGACGGAGCCCTCGGCGCAGACCGAGAGCCGCTCGACCAGGTTCTCCAGCTCGCGGACGTTGCCCGGCCAGTCGTACGCGGTGAGCGCCTCCGCCACCGCGGGCTCGATGGGACGACGCTCGCCGCGCGCGGCCCAGAAGTGCTGGAACAGGCGCAGCGCGTCGCCCTTCCGGGCGCGGAGCGGCGGGATCTCCAGCGGGCAGACCAGCAGGCGGTAGTAGAGGTCGCGGCGGAAGCGGCCGGCGGTCACCTCGGCGGAGAGATCGCGGTTCGTCGCGGCGACCAGGCGGAAGTCGGCGGGGACCGCCTCGGTGGAGCCCACCGGCTCGTAGGTGCGCTCCTGCAGCACGCGCAGCAGCTTCACCTGGAGCGCCAGCGGGAGCTCGCCGACCTCGTCCAGGAACAGCGTGCCGCCCTCGGCGGCCGCCACGCGCCCGCGCCGCGACGCCATCGCGCCGGTGAACGCGCCGCGCACGTGGCCGAACAGCTCGCTCTCGAGCAGCGCCTCGGGGATGGCGCCGCAGTTCACCGGGACGAGGGGCCGGCTCGCGCGCGGGCTGCTCGCGTGGATGGCGCGGGCGAACACCTCCTTGCCCGTGCCGGTCTCGCCCGTGAGCAGCACCGTCGCGTCGCTGCGCGCGATGCGCTCGCAGGTCCGCACCAGCGCGCCGAGCGGGCTGCCGGGCCCGAACACCAGGCCGTGGTGGTGATCCTGCGGCGCTGCGTCCGGCCCGTGGCTGGCGTTCGTCGTCATGGCGATGGCTTCCTCCCGTGCGACGCTGGGAGGCGCGTCGCTCGGCTGGCGCCAGAGCAAGGTCGGGGCCAACGCGTCAGGTCCCGGGCGTCAGGCGTTTCCCGCGCGATCGCGCCGGGCGCGGCGCGCCCTTCGGGGGGTGATGCTTCACCCGGCGTGCGGTGGCCACCCTCCACCATGAAATCGGCGCAGCGCCGGCCACCCGGGGGGTCGCGGCGGCGGGGCCGCGCCGAGTCCGCCGGGCGCGTGTCATCGACTCGCGGTGCAGGCGGCGGCGGCCGCTCGAGCGCGCCGCGCGCGCCGACCGTCCCCGGCCGTCGCCGCGTGCGCGGCGGCGGGCCGCCGCCGCCTTGACACCCCCGATCGGCCGCCGATACCCTCCGCGCTCCATGACCCACCGCAACGGCAGCGCCGGCGCGACCGCGGCCGCCGGGCGCGCCGCCTTCGTCTCCCCGGAGACCCGCTCGTTCCAGATCCCCGGCCCGTTCCCGCTGGAGCTGGGCGGCGCGCTGCCGGGCGTGACGGTCGGGTACCGCACCTGGGGGACGCTCGACGCCGACGGCGGCAACGCGGTGGTGGTCTGCCACGCGCTGACCGGCTCGGCCGACGCCGACCTGTGGTGGACGCAGATGTTCGGCCCGGGCCGCGCGCTCGACCCCGGGCGCGACTTCATCGTCTGCTCCAACATCCTGGGGAGCTGCTACGGCACCACCGGGCCGACCTCGATCGACCCGGCCACCGGCGCGCCGTGGCACGGCGCGTTCCCGGCCATCACCATCCGCGACATGGTGCGCGTGCAGCGCGCCCTGATCGACGGGCTCGGCGTGCGCCGCGTCCGCATGGCGGTCGGCGGCTCGCTGGGCGGCATGCAGGTGCTGGAGTGGGCGCTGCTCTACCCCGAGCTGGTCGAGTCGGTGGTGTTCGTGGCCTCGACCGCGCGCCACTCGGCCTGGTGCATCGGGCTCTCCGAGGCGCAGCGGCAGGCCATCTACGCCGACCCGCGCTGGAAGGACGGGCGCTACGACGCCGACCACCCGCCGGTGGCCGGCCTGGGCGCTGCGCGGATGATGGCGATGCTGTCCTACCGGAGCCAGCCGTCCTTCGAGGAGCGCTTCGGGCGCCGGCCGCAGACCGAGGACCTGTTCGCGGTCGAGAGCTACCTCCGCTACCAGGGCAAGCAGCTGGTGGACCGCTTCGACCCGGCCACCTACGTCACGCTCACCCGCGCCATGGACACGCACGACGTGTCCCGCGGCCGCGGCGACTTCGAGGAGGTCCTGCGCGGCGTCCGGCAGCCGACGCTGGTGGTGTCGATCGACTCGGACGTCCTCTACTGGCCCTGGGAGCAGCGCGAGGTGGCCATGCTGGTCCCGGGCGCGCGGCTGGCGGTGATGGACTCGCCGCACGGGCACGACGCGTTCCTCATCGACGTGGACCGGCTGAACGAGATGGTGGCCGACTTCCGCGGCCGCCCCGTCGCCGCCGCCGCGGCGGCGCCCGCCGCGCCGGGCGAGCAGGCCTTCGCCGAGCGCGGCCTGTCGCTGCTCGTGCTCGGGAAGGGCAAGGTCGGGCGCGAGCTGCTCGAGCAGATCCGGGTGCAGCGCACCGAGCTGGAGCGCGACTACGACGTGCTGCTGCGGGTGGTGGGCGTGGCGGACACGCGGGCCACCGTGCTCGACCCGCGCGGCCTGGACCTGGCGCGCTGGGAGGAGGCGCTCTCCGCCGCCCCGGCCACCGGCCCGGTGGACCCGCACTCGGCGCCGGCCCTGCTCGACCGGCTCGCGGCGCTCCCGCGGCCGGTGCTGGTGGACCTCACCGCGGCCGACGGCATGGAGGACGTCTACGAGCAGGCGTTCCGGCGCGGCATCGACGTCATCGCCTCCAACAAGCGGCCCCTGGCGGTCGCGCCCCGGCGGCTGGAGGCGCTGCGGGCCGCGCGCCGCCAGCACCACCGCCACTGGCACTACGACACCGCGGTGGGCGCGAGCCTGCCGGTGATCGGGACGCTGCGGCGCCTGGTCCGGACCGGCGACCGGGTGCAGCGCGTCGAGGGCTCGCTGTCGGGCACGCTGGGCTACCTCTGCACCGAGCTCGCGCGCGGGACGCCGCTGTCGCTGGCGGCGCGCTGGGCCATGGGGCTCGGCTACTGCGAGGCCGACCCGCGCGACGACCTGTCCGGCGTGGACTCCGCCCGCAAGGCGCTCATCCTGGCGCGCGAGCTGGGCGCGACGCTGGCGCTGGAGGACGTCGAGGTCGAGCCGTTCGTGCCGCCGGCGCTGCTCGCGCCCGGCACGCCCGACGCGCTCATCGCGGCGCTGCGCGGGCACGACGAGGCGATGGCCGCGCAGGTCGAGCGGCTGCGCCGCGAGGGCAAGGTCCTGCGCTACGTGGCGCGCGTGGCGGTCGGGGAGGGCGGCCGGGTCGAGGCGCGGGTCGGGCCGGAGGCGGTGGCGCTCGATCACCCGCTGGCGCGGCTGGTGGGCGTCGAGGCCCACGTCGCGTTCACCACCGCCCGCCACGCCGAGCGGCCGCTGGTGGTGCAGGGCGCGGGGGTGGGCGGCGCGAACACGGCCGGCGGCGTGATCGCCGAGATCTTCCGGATCACGAGCGGGCGCGGGGCGCGGTAGCCCCGCGGGGCCGGCGCGCGGCGCGGGCTACGTGCCGGTCGGCCGGCCCGGGGCGCCCACGCCGTACTTCTTCATCTTCCCCTGCAGCGTGGTCGGGCGCAGGCCGAGCAGCGCGGCGGCGCCGCCCGGGCCGTAGACGCGCCCGCCGGCGTGCGCCAGCGCGCGCTCGATCAGCTCGCGGACCTCGTCGTCGAAGCGGCCGGGCGCGGCCGGCTCCGCGGCGGCCGCGGCGGCCGGGGAGGCCAGCGCCGCGGCGGTGGGCAGCGCCGGCAGCGAGAGGTCCTGGCCGGGCGAGAGGATCAGCGCGCGCTGCAGGAAGTTCTCCAGCTCGCGCACGTTGCCGGGCCAGCCGTACGCCTCGAGCGCGCGCCACACGTCCTCGCCGACGCGCGGCGGGCGGCGGTGCATGAGCGCCGCCTGCTTCGCGAGGAAGTACGTCCCGAGCGGCCGGACGTCCTCGCGCCGCTCGCGGAGCGGCGGCAGCTCGATCGGGAACACCGCCAGCCGGTAGTAGAGGTCGGCGCGGAACGTGCCGCGCGCGACCATCTCCTCCAGGTTGCGGTTGGTCGCGGCGATGACGCGCACGTCCACCTTCACCGGCTCGGTGCCGCCGACGCGCTCCACCACGCGCTCCTGGAGGACGCGCAGCAGCCGCACCTGCACGCTGGGCGGCGCGTCGCCGACCTCGTCGAGGAACAGCGTGCCGCCGTCGGCCTGCTCGAAGCGGCCGGCGCGGCGGCGGGTGGCGCCGGTGAACGCGCCCTTCTCGTGCCCGAACAGCTCGCTCTCGATGAGCCCCTCGGGGATGGCGCCGAGGTTCGCGGCCACGAACGGCGCGTTGAAGCGCGGGCTGAACTCGTGGACCATCCGCGCCAGGCCCTCCTTGCCGGTGCCAGTCTCGCCGCGCACCAGCACGGTGGTGGTGGACGGCGCCACCAGGCGCACCCGCTCCACCACCGCGCGCATCCCCTCGCTCTCGGCCACGTAGCGCGAGTCGCGCTTGATCTGGCGGATCTCCTCCTTGAGGAGGGCGTTCTCGCGGCCGAGCAGCCGGTTCAGGCGCTGCACCTCCTCGACCATGAGGCTGTTGTGGAGCGCGATGGCCACCAGGTGCGCCACCTGCCGCGCCACCTCGAAGCAGCAGTCGAGCAGCCCCTCCGCCGGCGGGTGCGCGATGTCGAGCGTCCCGAGCAGCTCGTTCTCGAAGACGAGCGGGAACGAGACGAGCGAGCCGTAGCCGTACGCGGCGAGCAGCGGCTCCTCGCGCCAGCGCGGCTCGCGCGGGCGCAGCGGGTCCACCACGCACGGCAGCCGCTTCGCGAGCGCCTCGCCCGCGGCGGAGCCGGCCAGCGGGAACGAGGTGCCCACCTCGGGCGAGGGCTGGCGGGGGTCCGAGACCAGCACCACCTCGGCGCGCGTCGGGTCCTCCGACGAGAGCCGGTTGATGGCCACGCGCGTCTCGCCGAAGTGGCGGCGCAGGAGCCGTCCCGTGCGCTCGAGCACGGCCTGGAGATCGACGGTGGAGAGCACCAGCTCGATCGCCTCCTCGACGATCCGGCGGTGCACGTCGTCCTGTCCGACCACGGGGAGCCCGGTTCCAACCATGGAACGGTGTCTACCGAAATATCGGTGGAGAAGGCAACGGTCGATCGGTGCCTCAGGGGGCGCTGGCCAGGAAACGCCCGTGATTTCCGCAATATCGAGTTCGGCAGGCATCTTGCTGAGTGTCACGCGCGGGAGCAAAGCACCGGCGGTGCCGCCGGAAGAGAGGCCGAACGATGGATGCGATCGAGACGTTGATGGGCGAGCACCGGGTGATCGAGCAGGTGTGCGACGCCCTGGTGGGCTTCGCCGAGGAGCTCCGCCGGAAGGGGGCGACGGAGAAGGAGGAGCTGGGGCGCTTCGTCACGTTCCTCCGCGAGTTCGCCGACGGCTGCCACCACGGCAAGGAGGAGGACATCCTCTTCCGCACCATGACCGAGCACGGGTTCCCGTCGAACGGCGGGCCCATCGCGGTCATGCTCCACGAGCACGACCAGGGCCGCGCGCTCATCCGCGCCATGGCCGAGAAGGCTGCGCAGGACGCGCCCTGGAGCGCCGCCGACCTCCAGGAGGTCGAGGCGGCCGCGCACGGCTACTCCGGCCTGCTCCACGCGCACATCCACAAGGAGGACGCGATCCTCTACCCGATGGCCGAGCAGCACCTGCCGCCCGAGGTGATGGCGGAGGTGGGCGAGGCCTGCGAGCGCTTCGAGGCGGCGCGCACCGGCGCCGGCGCGCACGAGCGCTACCACGCGCTGGCCGAGGAGCTGATCCGCCGCCACGCCGGCTCCATCCACCCCGGAGTCCAGCCGTCCCCGCCGCGCTTCGGCTGCGCCGGCTAACCCACCTTCCACGCAACAGGAGAGACGTCCGACATGAGCCCGAAGGCCCGCGCAGTCTCGCTGTTCGTCATCGTCGCCTGCTTCACCGTCCTCATCTTCGGCGGTGCGCAGATCTCGAAGCACAAGCCGCCCATCCCCGCCCGCGCGGTCGCGCCGTCGGGCGAGGTGGTGTTCACCGCCGAGGACGTCGCGCTCGGCCAGCGCCAGTACCTGTCCCGCGGCGGCCAGCAGACCGGCTCGGTGTGGGGCCACGGCGCGTACCTCGCGCCCGACTGGTCGGCCGACGCGCTCCACCGCACCGGCCTCGTCACCGCCGGCCTGAAGCACGGCCTCGCGCCCGCCGACGCCGCGCGGTTCACGCAGGCGGACCTCACGGCGCTGCCCGCCGGCGAGCGCGGCCGCGTCGAGGCCGAGGTGGCCGCGGAGCTGCGCGAGAACCGCTACGACCCCGCCACCGACACGCTGACGCTGTCGCCCGGCCAGGTCGCGGCGTACCCCGCGCTGGTGGCGTACTACACGCAGCTGTTCCGCGACGGGAACGACCCCATGTCGATCCCCGCGGGCTTCGTGCCGGACGCGGCCGACGCGAAGGCCATCACCGCGTTCTTCTTCTGGACCGCCTGGGCCGCCGGCACCAACCGGCCCGGCGAGACGTTCACCTACACCGCGAACTTCCCGTTCGACCCGCTGGTCGGCAACGGCCCGCTGCCCTCGTCGCTGGTCTGGTCGATCGTCTCGATGGTGCTGCTCATCCTCGGCACCGCCCTCGCGATCTTCTACTACCTGCGGATGCGCGCGAAGGACCCCGAGCACCACGTCAAGATCGCGCCGCTGCAGGAGCCGAAGCCCACGCCCAGCCAGCGCGCCGCGCTGCCGTACTTCGCCGTCGCCATCGTCCTCTTCATCCTGCAGGCCGCGCTCGGCTCGCTCACCGGCCACTTCGCCGTCGAGGGCAACAAGCTGTTCGGCATCGACCTCGGCATGCTGCTCCCGTACGCCGCCACCCGCGGCTGGCACCTGCAGCTGGCGGTGTTCTGGATCGCCACCTGCTGGCTCGCCACCGGCCTGTTCATCGGCCCGGCCGTCGCCGGCGGGCACGAGCCGAAGGGGCAGAAGGCGCTCGTCTGGACGCTGCTCGGCGCGCTGGTGGTGGTCGTGGTCGGCGCGCTCGCCGGGACCTACCTGGGCGTGCGCGGCAAGCTCTCCGGCCCGAACGGCTGGCTCGTCGGCAACCAGGGCTACGAGTACATCGAGCTCGGCCGCGTGTGGCAGGTGGCGCTCATCGCCGGCATGCTGCTGTGGCTGTTCCTGGTGTACCGCGCCATCAAGCCGGCGCTGAAGGCCGAGCAGGACCGCGGCGGCCTCACCCACCTGCTGCTCTACGCGTCGGTCTCCATCCCGCTGTTCTACTCGGTGGGCCTGTTCTACACGCCGGGCACGCACATCGCCGTCGCCGACTACTGGCGCTGGTGGGTGGTGCACCTGTGGGTGGAGAACTTCTTCGAGGTGTTCGCCACCGTCGCGCTCGCCTTCATCCTCTCGAAGATCGGCGCGGTGGGTGAGCGGTCGGCGACGCGCGCCACGCACTTCTCCATCCTGCTGTACCTGGGCGCCGGCATCATCGGCACCTTCCACCACCTGTACTTCACCGGCTCGCCGCTGTTCATCACCGCGCTCGGCGCCACCTTCTCCGCGCTCGAGATCGTCCCGCTCACGCTGCTCGGCTTCGAGGTGTACGAGAACCTGAAGCTCGCCCGCAGCGGCGGCAACGCCACCCCGTGGAAGTGGCCGCTCTACTTCTTCGTGGCGGTGGCGTTCTGGAACGCGGTGGGCGCGGGCGTGCTGGGCTTCCTCATCAACCCGCCCATCGTCCTCTACTACGCGCAGGGCCTGAACACGACGCCCATCCACTCGCACGGCGCGCTGTTCGGCGTGTACGGCTTCCTCGCCATCGCGCTCATGCTCTTCTCGATGCGCAACATCGTGCGGACCGCGGCCTGGAGCGACCGGCTCCTCAAGGTCGCGTTCTGGGGCCTCAACGCCGGCCTGGCGGGCATGATCGTCCTCTCGCTGCTGCCCGCCGGCATCTACCAGCTCGTCATCGCGGTGCGCGAGGGCCTCTGGTACGCGCGCAGCCCCGAGGTCACCGGCAGCGCCTTCATCCACGCGGTCACCTGGGCCCGCGTGCTGCCCGACCTGGTCTTCGTGGGCGGCGCGCTGGCGCTCCTCGGCTTCGTGGTCCGCGCCATCGTGCTCGACGTGAAGCTGCGCCGCGCCGACCCCGCCGGCGGCGAGGCGGCCACCGTGCGCAAGGCCGCGTAGGCGGCGGGCGGCCTCCGGGCCGTCGAGTGCTCCTCCCCGGGACGGCCGGGGGTGGGACCGGATCCTTCCGGCCCGCCCCCGGCCGTTCGCGTCCGCGGTGACCAGAGTCTCCGGGAAAGGAGGCGCCGTGAACGCCATCGAGATGCTGAAGCAGCAGCACCGTGAGGTGGACGAGCTGTTCGAGGAGTTCGAGGCCGCCGGGGAGGGCGCGAGGAAGACCCGGGAGCGGACCTGCCGCGAGATCGCCGACGCGCTCGCGGTGCACGCGACGATCGAGGAGCGGATCTTCTACCCGGAGGCCAAGGAGGCGGCCGAGGACGCGGAGGATCTGCTGCGCGAGTCGGTGGAGGAGCACCTGTCGGTGAAGCGCCTGCTGGCGGAGATCCTCGCGTCGAGCCTGGACGATCCGCAGCTCGACGCGCGGATGTCGGTGCTGAAGGAGCAGGTCGAGCACCACGTCGAGGAGGAGGAGAAGCAGCTGTTCCCGAAGGTGAAGAAGGCCTGCTCGGCGGAGCAGCTCGACGAGATGGGCAGCCGCATGCAGAAGCTGGTGGAGGAGCTGGAGGAGGAGGGGCAGCCGTCCGCGGCCATCCCCGACCAGACCGACGAGCCGGCGCCCATCTAGCGCGGCGCTGCGTCGGGCCGCCCGCCGCGTCGCGCGCCGCCCGCGCCGCGGCGGGCCTCGCGCGCCCCGCACGGCGCGGGCGCGCTGTTGCCCGGGACGGGTGATTCCCTTACAAACACCCGACGACCTGGGCCGTTCGAGCCCTGGGCCGGACGGAGGTCGTGCGGTGAGCGGATCGGAGCTGGCGGCGCACGCGAGGCCGGGGCGGAACGACCCCTGCTGGTGCGGCAGCGGGCAGAAGTACAAGAAGTGCCACCTCGACGCGGACTCGCGCGGCGCGCTGCAGGGGTCGCCCGCGCGGAACGGCCGGCGTCCGCTCGCGCCCGGCGTGGTCTCGCCCCGCCGCGCCGTGCCCGCGACCATCGCCCGCCCGGACTACGCCGTCAGCGGCCGGCCGCGGGCCCAGGGCAAGGACGTGAAGACGCCGGACGAGCTGGCGCGCCTGCGCCGCGCCTGCCGGGCGGCCGCGCGCGTGCTGCGCGTCGCGGGCGAGGCGGTGCGGCCGGGCATCACCACCGACGCGCTGGACGAGCTCGCCCACGAGGAGACGCTCCGGCTCGGCGCCTACCCGAGCCCGCTCAACTACCGCGGCTTCCCCAAGGCCATCTGCACCTCGGTCAACGAGGTCATCTGCCACGGCATCCCGGACAGCCGGCCGCTCGAGGACGGCGACATCGTCAACCTCGACATCACCGTGTTCCGCGAGGGCATGCACGCGGACTGCTCGGCCACCTTCCTGGTCGGGAACGTGGACGCCGAGGGGCGGCGGCTGGTCCAGGCGGCGCAGGACTGCCTGGCCAAGGGCATCGCGGTGGTGAAGCCGGGCCGGCCCATCTCCGACATCGGCAAGGCCATCGAGGCCCACGCCTCGCGGCTGGGCTACGGGGTGGTGCGCTCGTACTGCGGCCACGGCATCGGCGAGAGCTTCCACACCTCGCTCCAGATCGCGCACCACTACGATCCGTCGCTGAAGCGGGTGATGGAGCCCGGGCTCACCTTCACCATCGAGCCCATGATCACCGAGGGCACCTGGGAGGACCTGCTCTGGGACGACGGCTGGACCGCCGTGACCGCGGACGGGAAGCGCTCGGCGCAGTTCGAGCACACCGTGGCGGTGACCGAGGACGGCGTCGAGGTGCTCACCGTCGAGGAGTGAGCGGTTCGCTCACACCTTCAGGCCGACCGCGCGCATGAGCGCGAGGGCGTTGGAGTGGCCGACCACGCCCGGCCGCAGCCGGTAGTCGAACGCGATCTCGCCGCCCTGCACCTGGTCCTCGAAGTGCGCGTTGCCGAGCGCGCCGTCCTGGCCGGCGAGCTCGGTGAGCGCGAGGTCGTGCGTGGTCACGAGCCCGAGCGCGCCGCGCGCCACCAGCCCGCGCACCACCGCCTCGGCGCCGATGCGCCGGTCGTGGCTGTTCGTGCCGTGCAGGATCTCGTCGAGCAGGAACAGCAGCGGGAAGCGCCCGCCGGCGAGGTCCATGAGCTGCTTCAGGCGGGTGATCTCCGCGTAGAAGCGCGACTTGCCGGCCTGGAGCGAGTCCTGGATGCGCAGCGTGGCGCCGAGCTGCACCGGCGTGAGGCGCAGCCGCGCCGCCCGCACCGGCGCGCCGGCGAGCGCCAGCACCACGTTCACGCCGACCGTGCGGAGGTACGTGCTCTTCCCGGACATGTTCGAGCCGGAGACGAGCAGCACCGCCGGCGCGTCGCCGCCCAGGCGCACGTCGTTCGCGACCGCGGCCGCGAGCAGCGGGTGGCGGAGCCCGTCGCCGTCGAGCCGCGCGCGGGGCGAGGCGTCCGGGTCGAGCACCTCCGGGAACGCGTCCGCCGGGTGCTCGAACGCGTAGCCCGCCAGCGAGGAGAGCGCCTCGAGGTCGGCCACCGCCTCCAGCCAGCCGCGCACCGCGCCGCCGTGCGCCGCGCGCCAGCGCTCGACCAGGGCCGCGTGGAGCGGCGTCCACTGCAGCGCGAACGCCACCGGCGCGAAGGCCTGGTTGTGCGCCCACTCCACCCGCGAGGCCAGCCGCTCGAGGCGGGCGATGCGCGCCGAGGCACGGCCGCCGTCCTTCGATCCGGCCCCGAGCATCTCCTGGAGCCGCAGGAGCCTCGGGCCGGTGAACGGCTCGCGCTCGAGCCGCGCCAGCAGCAGCGCCAGCACCCGCAGCTCCGCCGCCGGCCGCCCCACGCCGCCCAGCACGCCCGCGATGGTCCCGCGCAGCGCGCGGCCGAACGCCCAGCCCGCCAGCAGCGCCGCGAGGAACGGCACCGGCCCGTAGCCCGCGCCCCAGGCCCAGGCGGTCGCCACCGCCGCGGCGGCCAGCGCGAGCGCCGCGGGCACCACGAAGGCCGGGAGCAGCCGCGGCGCCTCGCCCCACGCGGCCAGCCGGGCCGGCTCCACCGCGGCGCGCACGGCCTCGCCCAGGACGGCGAGGTCCTCGCGAAGGTCGAGGCGCGGCGCCAGCTCCTGGACCGCGGCCTGGCGGGCCCGCACCTCGGCGGCGTCGGCGGGGGCGCGCAGCCACGCGGCGAGCCGGTCCTCGCCGGCGCGCGTCCGGGCGGCGCAGAGGAGCTCGAACAGCGACCCGGCGCCGAAGAGGTCGAGGTCCTCGGCGTACGGGTGGGCCGGATCGGCGAAGCGCTCCCCGGCGGTCCCGTGGCCGGCGAAGCGCCCCGCGATGCGCTCGAGCGCGGCCTCGTGGAAGGCGACCGCTCGGCGCGCCCGGGCGCGGGCGTGGAACACGCGATCGTGGACGACGACCAGCGCGACGAACGCCGCCGCGGGGAGGGCGAGCCAGCCCGCCGTGAGCGCGTGGGTGCCGAACACCAGCACCGCCGTCGCGATCGCGGCGATCGCGACCGCGAGGCGCGCGTGCGCGACCCAGGCGTCGGCGCGGTCGAGCCGGGCCACGCGGGCGGCGCGCTCGGCGAGGCGCGAGCGGAGGAGTACGGACGGGTCGTTCATGTCGGGGCGAAGGTACCCCGGACCTCCCCGTCCGTGTCGTGCGATCGGCTGCCCTGGTCCGGCGCGTCCGGCTGCACCCCTGCGAGACGGCACCTGCGCATCCGCGGCGGTGGCCGGTCGCCGCCCCTCCGGCGGGAGGCGACCGCAGCGTCGATTCCGTTGCGGCGCCCCGTCCGCGTGGAGAGGTTTCCTGGCGTGCCCGGACCGCAAGCCCGCCGGACCGCCCCGGGGGAGGGCGAGCGCGCGGTGGACGCCCGCGCCGCCGGCTTGCGCGCGCGCGCCGCCGAGGTGCGGAGGGCCACGGCCGCGCTGGCCGCCCGGCTCACCCCCGAAGACGCGATGCTGCAGTCGATGCCGGACGCGAGCCCGGCCAAGTGGCACCTCGGCCACACCACTTGGTTCTTCGAGACGTTCGTGCTGGCGCGCGCCGAGCGCGCGCATCGGCCCTTCCACCCTGCGTACGGCTACCTGTTCAACTCCTACTACGAGGCGATGGGGCCACGGCAGCCGCGGCCGGAGCGCGGCCTGCTCTCGCGCCCGCCGCTCGACGAGGTGCTGCGCTACCGCGCCGAGATCGACGCGCGGCTCGACGCGGCGCTCGCGCGCGCCCGCGACCCGGCGCTGCTGGACGTGGTGGAGCTGGGGATCGCGCACGAGGAGCAGCACCAGGAGCTCCTGCTCACCGACCTGAAGCACGCGTTCTCGGCGAGCCCGCTCCGGCCCGCCTACGCGCCCGCCCCGCCGCCGCCCGCGTCCGGGCCGGCGCCGCGCCTCGGCTGGCTGGGGCACCCCGGCGGCCGCGTGGAGCTGGGTGCCGGCGCCGAGGGCTTCGCGTTCGACCACGAGCGGCCGCGCCACGCCGCGCTGGTGCCGCCGCACGCGCTCGCCACGCGCCCGGTGACCTGCGGCGAGTGGCTGGAGTTCATCGACGCCGACGGCTACCGCCGGCCCGACCTGTGGATGTCGGAGGGCTGGGACGCGGTGCACCGGCACGGGTGGACCGCGCCGCTGCACTGGATCCCGGACGGCGACGGCTGGCTCCAGTTCACGTTGGGTGGAGCACGGCCGCTCGATCCGGCCGAGGCGGTCGCGCACGTCTCCTGGTACGAGGCCGACGCGTACGCGCGCTTCGCCGGCGCGCGCCTCCCCACCGAGGCGGAGTGGGAGGCGCACGCCCAGGCGTGCGAGGGCGGCGACGGCACCTTCGCCGAGGACGGCCGGCTCCACCCCGCCGCCGCCACGCCGGGCCGCGGGGCGCGCCAGCTGCTCGGCGACGTCTGGGAGTGGACCGCGAGCGCGTACGGTCCGTACCCGGGGTACCGCCCGGCCGCGGGCGCGCTGGGCGAGTACAACGGGAAGTTCATGGTGGGGCAGCAGGTGCTGCGCGGAGGGTCCTGCGCGTCGCCGCGGCGCCACCTGCGCGCGAGCTACCGCAACTTCTTCCACCCGGACGCCCGGTGGCAGTTCACCGGCGTCCGGCTCGCGAGGGATCTGTGATCGGACTGGGAGAGGCGGAGAGCGGGATCGCGCAGCGGACGGAGGCGGACCGGTTCCTGGACGACGTGCTGCGCGGCCTGGCGGCGCCGCGGAAGGGCATCCCGCCGAAGTGGCTGTACGACGCGCGCGGCTCGGCGCTGTACGAGCTCATCTGCGAGCAGCCGGAGTACTACCCGGCGCGCACCGAGCTGCGGATCCTGGAGCGCCACGCGCCGGAGGTCGGCGAGGCGATCGGCCCGGACGCGCTGGTGTTCGAGTACGGCGTCGGCTCGGGGCGGAAGACGCAGCTCCTGCTCGCCGCGCTGGACCGGCCGGCCGCGTTCGTGCCGGTGGACATCGCCGGCGAGGCGCTCGCCGAGGCGGCGCGGCAGCTCGAGGCGCGCTTCCCCGGCCTGCCGGTGCGGCCCGTCGTGGCGGACTTCACCGAGCCGATGGCGCTGCCCGGCCTCGACCTGCCGTGCGCGCGCCGCCTGGCGTTCTTCCCCGGGTCCACCATCGGGAACTTCGATCCGCCCGAGGCGGTGGCCCTCCTGCGCCGCATGGCCCGCGACGCCGGCCCCGGCGGCGGGCTGCTGCTCGGCCTCGACCTGCCCAAGGACGCCGGCACGCTGGAGCGCGCCTACGACGACGCCCGCGGGATCACCGCCGCGTTCGACCTGAACCTGCTCGCCCGGATCGACCGCGAGCTGGAGGGCGACTTCCGCCTCTCGCAGTTCCGGCACCGCTCGCTGTGGGACCCGCGCCTGTCGCGCGTCGAGATGCACCTCGAGAGCCTGCAGGCGCAGGTCGTCCACGTGGCCGGCGCCCCGTTCACGTTCCGCGAGGGCGAGACCATCCACACCGAGAGCGCGTACAAGTGGGAGCCGCGCGCGTTCGACACGCTCGCCGCCATCGCCGGCTGGCAGCTCGAGCGCGCCTGGGCCGACGACCGCGCCTGGTTCTCGATGCGGCTGTACCGGCGGGCGGGGTAGGGGCGGGGCAGATCGCTTCGCTCGGTGCCGGTGAGGGCCGCCCTCGCCGCTCGTGGTTCGACAGGCTCACCACGAGCGGAGGAAGAACAGGACCGCCCGGCGCATGAGGTTCCGCTCGCCCTGAGCTCGTCGAAGGGCGAGCGGGCGCGCGACGCGACGGCTCGGTCACGGCCGGGCGTGCGGTACGGGGGCGGGCGGCGCTGCTTGGCTTTGGACGATCCGTCACGTAGCGTGTCCTCGGACCCGCAGTGCAGACAGCACCCACTGCGCGCGGGGGGGGGATGCCATGGGTCGACGTCGAAACGCGAACTCGGCGAGGACGCTCGCGTCGGCGTATCCGCCGCGGTGGGTGGCATGCGTTGCTCTGGTCGGTCTCCCTTGCAGCGCGAACGCGGAGGTCGTGAACGTCCCAGGGCTCGTGGCGGAGCACGTCTGGAGCTGGTGGGCACTCCTCCTCATGCTGGGAGGAGCGTGGCCCATGGTGCGGTACGCAACCTCGCGCACGTGGCCGCGGAGCATCTGGCCGACCCTCGCCGTGAAGGGCTCAGTCCTGATGGTCGGGCCCGTGGCGGGCTTCTTGCTGGGTGGCTCGTGGGGATTCGCCTTGCCGGCGCTCGCGGCCCACGCAGTGGTCGTCGTGATCGTGAACACCGCAGCGGAGCTCGTCATGCTGCGGAGGGCCTTCAAGGCCAGGCTATCCCTCTCGACCGTTCTCTCCATGGGGGCGTTGAACGCGGCAGTCATCGGCTCGGCGACCCTGGTGGTGGCCACCTCGGAGGTGTACGAGCGGATTCGCTCGAGCCTCGGCTGATGCGTTGCCTCCTTACGAGCCGGTGATGGTGGATCGACGCGACGCGACGGCTCGCGCGGCGGTCGCGTGCGTTCAGGCCAGCACGCGGCGCAGCGGGGTTCCCATGAGCCAGAGCACGAGCGCCGTGCTGGCGGCGAGCACCCCGAGGCCGAGCGTGGGGCCCAGGAGCAGATCGCTCCCGCGGAGCAGGTCCACGTGGCGCGTGGCCAGGACCGCCCCCTTCGCGAGGAACGGGTGGACGAGGTAGACGCCGAACGCGAGCGGGGCGACGCCCACCGTCCACGCGGGCGGGCGCAGGCGAGAGGCGAGCAGCGCCACCGCGGTGGCGAGCGGGAACACCACCCGCGCGGTGCGCGCGGCGAGGGCTGGAGACAGCGCCGCGGAGGCGCGCGCCTCCTCCAGCGCGTGGCCCGCGAGCACTCCGGCGGCGAGCAGCGCCAGCGCGGCCGCAGCCCAGGCCAGGAGCGCGCGGTACGGGGCCGGCGGCTCCCATCCGCGCCACCGCTCCACCAGCGCGAGCCCCGCCACGGCGTAGCACGCGGTGCCGAGGAGGCCGAACGCGGCCTGCCGCCAGGGATCGTCGGGGCGGAGTGCCTCCACTGCGTAGGACGCGGCAACCGGGAGGGCGAGGCACGTCGCGACCGCCAGGGCGGGGCGGCGGGCGATGGCGAGCCAGAGCGGGAGGAGCGCGGTGAGCGCCGCGAGCAGCGGGAGGAAGTAGAGGTGTGCGGCGGCGCCGCCGAGCACGAGGTACTCGGCGAGGAGGCGCGGCGTGAGTGCCACGCTGCCGGATGCGAGCTTCACGCCGCCATAGACCGCGGTCCAAAAGAGGAACGGGGCGGCGAGTCGCAGGCAGCGGGTGGCGAGCGTCTTCCGGTAGGTACGCGCTCCGCCGGTGCGCGGGTGCATGCCCATGAAGGCGACCAGCAGGAAGACGGGGACGGCGAGGCACGAGGCGAGGCGGTAGCCGACGGCCGAGAGCGCGCGGGCGCCCTCGCTCGCCTCGGCGAACGCCGGGTTCGCCGGGCCCACGCTGGTGTGGATGAGGACCACCAGCGAGATCGCGCCGAGGCGGAGCGACGCGAGCCGCTCTGCGCGCCCGGGGATGACCGCCGCGCCGGAGAGCGCCACCGCGGCCGCGGAGTGGCCGGGCGGCGTCGGCGTCACGCCGTCCTCCCGAGCTGCCTGGCGTCGATGAGCCGCTGCAGGTCGCCCACGCTCCGGACGCGCAGGATCTCGAGGCTGCGGAACCGGAGCTGGAACTCGGCCTCCACGGCGTCGATCACCCGGACGTGCGACAGCGAGTCCCAGCCCGGGACGTCGGCGGCCACGGTGTCGGCGGTGAGCGGGAACTCCTCCAGCTCGAGCTCGCGCAGGATGACTCGCTTCAGACGCTCGGAGATCACGCGACACCTCGCTCGGGTTGCTCGAGCGCGCCGGACACGATGCGCTCGCGGTTGGCGCTCCGGCTCGGCTTGCCGGAGGAGCTCTTGATGAGCCATCGCGGCGGGACGAGGTGCACCCGGGCGACGGTCACGTCGAGGCGCATGGCGGCGCGGACGATCTCATCCTCGAGCCGCCGGCGCTCGGGCCCGCCGGCCAGCTCCGTCTCCGCCACCACCTGGACCTGCTCGGTCCCGCGCGCCGCATCCTCCACGCCGAACGCGACGACGCGGCCGGGGAGCACGCCGGGTACCCGCCCCACCTCGTCCTCGATGTCCTCGGGGTACAGGTTGTTCCCGGCCACGATGATCAGGTCCTTCTTGCGTCCGATGACGTAGTACTCGCCCTCGTGCTCGAACCCGAGGTCGCCCGAGTAGTACCAGCGACCGGAGAGCACCCGGGCCGTGTCCTCGGGCCGGTTCCGGTATCCGTCGAAGAGAGACTCGGAGGCGATGGCGAGCTCGCCCACCCGCCCCGAGGGCAGCGGACGTCGATCCGCATCCACCACCCGCAGGGTGCAGCCTCCGATCGGCGCTCCCGAGGAGACGCAGATCCGCGCGGCTCGCTCGGCGCGCGCCGGCTCGACCGCGCCTTCCGCGAGCGCCCCGCGATCGACGGCCAGCGTCTTCGCAGGCCTCCCCGGGGCGGTCTGGGTCGCGGCGAACGTGGTCTCCGCCATCGCATAACAAGCGGCGAGCGTCTCGGGGCGGACGCCGCGCGGGGCGAACCGGCGGAGGAAACGGGCATGGCTGTCGGCCCGCACCGGCTCGCTGCAGTTCACCCACAGGCGCATGGTGCCGAGCGACACCCCCTCGAGATCACCGTCGCGCACGCGATCGGCGAGGAACGCGAAGGCGAAGTTCGGCAGCCACGTCAGCGTGCCGCGCTCGGCGGAGATGGCCTCCAGGAGGAGGCTCGGGGCGGTCACCCACTCGAAGGGATCCAGCTGGACGGTCGGCACGCCTTCGGCGAGGGCCATCTGATAGGTCGCGATGAGCCCCATGTCGTGATAGAGCGGCAGCCAGCTCACGATCCGATCGGCGGCGGCGTCGAGGCGGACCGCCTCGGCATAGCGCGCGACGTGGTCCAGCACCGCCCGGTGCGACAGCACCACCGCCTTCTGGAGGCCGGTGGTGCCGGACGAGTGCTGGAGCAGGCAAGGATCGTCCGCGGCGCGGGCAGGCCGGAGCCCTGCAGGATCCGCCGGCGCCCAGCCGTCCTCCACCGGAAAGAGGAGCCCGCGGATGGAGCTCCCCGGCCCGCCCACCAGCGGCGAGATCACCGGCGCGAGCGCCTTCTCCGTGAGCACGAAGTCGAGCCCGGAGTGCCGCGCCATGCCGGACAGTCCGCTCGCGAACTTCTCGGGGTGGAGCCGTGCGTTCGGGTACGCGAGCACCGACGGGATCGCGCCCGCTGCGCAGACGCCGAGGTAGAGCGGGTGGAAGGCGGGGTGATGCCGCTGGACGATGGCGCAGACGTCACCCGGCCGGACGCCCGCGGCGGTGAGCCACTCGGCGACGCCGGCGGCCGAGGCGACCAGCCTGCCCCAGGTCCAGCGCACCGGCGGTTCACCGGCCTTCCAATGAACGATGGCCTCCGCGTCGGGATGCTCGGTCGCGTGGCGGATCCACCGATCCCACAGCAGTTCACGGTGTGACGTGGACAATCGGCTCCCCCATGCGAGGCCGGTGCACACTCCGCGTGCGGCCGATCGCCCGAGGAACTTGGAACCTCACCTTCAGTCATGGAAGCCGCCGCGTACGGGCTCAACGGCATGGGGGCGATGCATGACGCAGGCCCCGGTGGGGAGGGGCTCGTCGCCGCCTTGGCGATACTCACCCGTCCCCCTGGCGTTCCCGACGTCTTTCGATTGTGCCGGAGGGCGATGACGGTCGCTGCCGCTCACTCAAGGTGTCAGACCCGTGCGCAATGATCGCGCAATGGGTCGCGCGCTCGCCACCGCCGGATTGGACACCGCCGCGCTGGAGCGGCGCTGGCGAGGCACGCGCCGCCGCGGGTCGAGTTGCCGCCGTTCACGCCCGCCGAGATCGAGGCGTGGTTCCGCGGGGGCGAGCTCGAGGGGGACCTGGGCGAGCAGCTCCTCGTCTGGGCGGCGCGGGTGCGCGGGTGCATCGACGTCGAGCTGGCCGAGGGGCTCGCGGCGCTGAAGCGGGGCGACCGGCTGGCGGCGCTGGGCTGTCACTTCGACGACTACGCCCGCGAGGCGCTCGACCTGGGGAAGCGCGCGGCCGAGAACCTGGCGCGGCTGGGTGCAGGGTTGCCGGACCGGCCGCTGCTCCGGAGGCGTTGCGCTCGGGGCGGGTCCGGCTGCGCGCGGGGGAGACGATCCTGGCCGTCGCCGTCGGCGACGCGGAGGCGGCGTGGGTCGAGCGCGCCGGTGGGGAATCGGTGCGGGGGCTGGAGGCGGCCGTCCGGGCAGCGAGGGCACGGGACGACGCGTCGGGCGACGCGCCCGGCGGCGCTGTCGTCGCCGACGAGGACGAGGCGTGGGTCGAGCTGCGCACGCAGCTGCCGCCGGAGGAGCGGCGGGTGCTGGACGAGGCGCTCTCGCTCGCCCGCGTGCAGCGGCCGGAGTCCAGCCGGATCGAGCAGCTCGAGGCGCTGGCGCAGGAGTACCTGGCGGAGCATCCGGGCGATCCGGATGCCGACGAGACGCGGCCGCTGGGGCCGGGGTTCCGGGCGCGCGACGACGCGTCGACGGGGCGGCGCTCGATGTCGAGCCTGGGGCCGAGCGGCTGGGCGGACCTGCCGGACGTTCCGCCCGTGGCCGCGCCGGACCTCTCCCTCGATGATGGCCTGACCGCACAAGAGCTCGACGCGCGCCTGCGCGCGCTGGCGGAGTGCCGGGCGGGGTGGGATCGGCTCATCGGACGGTGCGGGCACGCGGTGAAGCGGAGCGGGATGCACCGGCTCTCCGGCTACGGCAGCTTCCGCGAGTACGTGGAGGAGCGGCTTGGGCTGCCGGCACGGGCGGTGGAGCAGCGCGTGGCGCTCGAGGCGCGGCTGGCGGCGTCCCCGGCGCTGGAGGAGGCGCGGCGGCGGGGCGTCTCCTACGAGAAGCTTCGGGTGCTGGCGCGGCTCGAGGAGCCGGACATCGCGCAGTGGATCCCGCGGGCGCTGGACGCCACCTGCGTCGCGCTGCGCCGCGAGGTGGAGGGCGAGCGCGAGGGGCAGCTGCGTGCGCGGGGGAAGCTGGTCGCGCCCCTGCCGCGCGGGGTGGCGGTGCTGCTCGCGGCGGCCATCGCCTCGGTCCGGGAGCAGCACGGGCCCGCGCTCTCCACCGGGACGTGCCTTTCGGTCATCGCCTTCCACTTCCTCGTGACCTGGGGCGACGCGCCGGGGCGCTCACGAACGCGTTCGCGGCGCATCCGCGAGCGCGACTCGGGCTGGTGCAAGGTGCCGGGCTGCAGCCGGCGCGCGGCGCACGCGCACCACATCGACTTCCGCTCGCTCGGCGGCAGCGACGACCCGGAGAGCCTGGTCGGCCTGTGCGTGTTCCACCACCTGCGCTGCATCCACGGCGGCTTCCTCGCGGTGCTGGGGCGCGCGCCGGGGGAGCTGGTGTGGCTGCTGGGCGGGAGGCTCTGGGCAGGGCCGCACCGGCGAGCCACGAACGGCACGTGCGGCAGCGTCGGCGCCGATGGCGCGGCGGCGAGGCCGTGCTGACCGGGCGCGTCGTCCCTACATCCTGCCGGATGGCTGGCGGGGCACCGTTCCTGGGCCGCGGAATGGACCGCGGACGGTGGGCTATCGGCGGGCTATCTCCGCGGCCGCCGCGGCGCGGCGGGCTTCGGCGTCCGCGCCGGGGCCGGGCGGGAAGCCGGGCGCGACCCTGGGCGGGAGGCCGCGCCGGCGTGGGCGCCGAAGCGAAGCGCGTCGAGGAGCAGGTCGGCCAGCCGGCCCGCCTGTGCGCGCTTGTCCTCGGCGCGCAGCGCGAACATCATCCCGCCGAGGCCGGTGAGCACGTCCTCGGCCTCGACGTCGTCGCGCAGGACGCCGGCCTCGACCCCCGCGCGCAGCAGCGAGGTGAGCGCCGCGGTCATGTGCGCGCGGCTTTCGGAGAACGGGTTGCCGCCGGCCGCGACCACGGCGCGGAGCGCGCCGGCCATGCCCTGCTTGGCGATGGCGTAGTCGAGGAAGCGGTCCATCCAGCGCCGGAGCGCCACGTCGGGCGGGTGCGCCCGCCGCAGCTCCTCCGCGGACGCGCACAGCTTCGCCAGCTCGGCCCGGTACGCCGCCTCCACGAGCGCCTCGCGGGTGGGGAAGTGGCGGTACAGCGTGCCGATGCCGACCCCCGCGGCGCGCGCGATCCCGTCGAGCGAGGCCTCGGGATCCTGCGTGAAGGCTGCCACGGCCTCGGCGAGCAGCCGCTCGCGGTTGCGCTGGGCGTCCTTGCGCCGGGTGGGCTCTGGGCTCCTCACGGAAAAGCGACCTCCTCTCGCGGGACTGCGCGCACGGCTTGCAAACCGGAGGGGCCTCCGGTTAAGAGGCTCACCGAACCGGAGGGGCCTCCGGTTCGATCATAGCAGCTGACCCCCTCCTTCACCGAGGTTCTTCCATGCGGATCACCACCCCCTTCGACGCCACCTCCACCGCCGCGGACGTCGTGCGCGGCCTCGACCTCTCCGGCAAGCGGATCGTCGTGACCGGCGGCGCCTCGGGCATCGGCGTCGAGACCGCGCGGGCCCTGGCCGGCGCCGGGGCCGAGGTCGTCCTCGCGGTGCGCGACGCCGCCGCCGGGGCACGCGTCGCCGCGGACATCACCCGGACCACCGGAAACGGCCGGGTGACGGCGCGGCCGCTCGATCTCGCCGACCTGGCGTCGGTGCGCGCGTTCGTCGCCGCGTGGACCGGCCCGCTCCACGTGCTCGTCAACAACGCCGGGGTGATGGCCTGCCCGGAACAGCACACGCGCGACGGCTGGGAGCTGCAGCTCGCCACCAACCACCTCGGCCACTTCGCGCTGGCGGCCGGGCTGCGCCCGGCGCTCTCCGCCGCGGGCGGCGCCCGGGTGGTCTCGGTGAGCTCTTGCGCGCACGTCCGCTCGCCGGTGGTGTTCGACGACCTCCACTTCGAGCGCCGCCCCTACGAGCCGTGGTCCGCCTACGGCCAGTCGAAGACCGCGAACGTGCTGTTCGCGGTCGAGGCCACGGCGCGCTGGCGCGACGACGGCATCACCTCCAATGCCCTCATGCCGGGCGGGATCGCGACGAACCTGCAGCGGCACCTGGGCGGGGCGACGTACATGGCGCAGGCGGCCGAGCGCTTCCGCAAGGCCGGGAGGTCCCTGAAGACGCCGGAGCAGGGGGCGGCGACCTCGGTCCTGCTCGCCACCGCGCCGCTGCTGGAGGGGGTGGGCGGTCGATACTTCGAGGACTGCAACGAGGCGCTGCCCCACGACGGCACGAGCACGGTGGACGGCGTGGCCGCGTGGGCGCTGGACCGGGCGGCCGCCGAGCGCCTCTGGACGCTGTCCGAGCGCGCGATCGGGGCGCGCTGACGACACCGCCTCGAACCCTGGACGCGGAGCTGCGAACCATGACCGACCTGCAATGGCCCATCGGCTCCGGCTTCGGCGCCGCCTCCACCACCCACGACGTCCTCGAAGGCATCGACCTCTCCGGGAAGGTCGCGGTCGTCACCGGTGGCGCGTCCGGCCTGGGCCGCGAGACGGCGCGGGCGCTCGCCGCCGCGGGCGCCCGGGTGATCGTCCCGGCGCGGGATCCGGGGCGCGCCGCGACCGCGCTGGCGGGCCTGCGCGGCGTGGAGGTCGAGCCGATGGACCTGCTCGACCCGGCCTCCATCGACGCGTTCGCGGCGCGCTTCCTCGGCAGCCGGCGCCCGCTGCACGTGCTCGTCAACTGCGCCGCCATCATGGCGTGTCCGCTGGCGCGCGACGCGCGGGGCTACGAGTCGCAGCTCGCCACCAACCACCTCGGCCACTTCCAGCTCACGGCGCGGCTCCGGCCGGCCCTGCGGCGGGCGGAGGGCGCGCGCGTGGTCTCGGTCTCGTCCCTCGGGCACCGCCACTCGGCCGTCGTGTTCGACGATCCGAACTTCCAGCGGCGGCCCTACCACCCCTGGGCTGCGTACGGTCAGTCGAAGACCGCCAACGTGCTGTTCGCGGTCGCGCTGGACGCGCGCGGCGAGCGGGAGGGCCTCCGGGCCTTCTCGCTCCACCCCGGCGCCATCGTGGACACGGGCCTCGGCAAGCACCTCTCCGCCCAGGAGCTGCGGGCGGCCGGCGTCCTCGACGCGCAGGGGCGGCCGATCCGGGACCCGTCGCGCCAGCTCAAGACCGTCGAGCAGGGCGCCGCGACCATCGTCTGGTGCGCCACCAGCCCTCGTCTGGAGGGCCGGGGCGGCGTCTACTGCGAGAGCTGCGAGGTCGCCCGGGTCATGCCGGCGCAGGTCGGCCCGACCACGATGGCGGACGCGACGCGGCTGACCGGCGTCGCGCGGCACGCGATCGACCCGGAGGCGGCGGAGCGGCTCTGGGCGCTGAGCGAGCGGCTCGTCGGGATCGACGCCGGATGACGGCGCCGACCCCGGCGGCCGCGGCGGCTCACACCGGGTCGGCCTCCGCCGGCACCGCCGGTCTCGCGGGCCCGGCGGCGGACGCGGGCGCGGCGCGGGAGGGCGGGGCCTTGGGGCGCAGCGCCTCGACGGTGAGGTCGAGGCTCATGGCGCCGTGCTCGATCCAGGCGTGGTCGCCGGCCAGCACCTCGCGGCCGACGGCGTAGGCGGCGTCGTCGTCGTTGTGCCAGAGCGCGCCGAAGAGCGCGCGGACCTTGCGGCGGCTGCGCAGGCAGAACTGGTCGGCGAGCCGCGCCGCGGCCGCGGCCTCGGGGCGCCCGCCGCGCCGGAGCGCGTCGGCGCGGGCGACGCTCGCGGACATGGCGAACAGCTCGTTCGCGATGTCCACCAGCCGGAACAGGAACGCCTGCTTGCGCTCGGCGGCGGCCCGGAACACCACCATCGAGTGGAAGATCTCGCGCGCGAGCTTGCGGCTCGAGCGCTCCACGAAGCGGAGGTGGCGCGCCAGCCGGCCGAAGCCGCCGTAGCGCGGGGCGACGAGGCCGCGCAGCCACAGGCCGAGGTACCAGGTGGCGTAGAACGCGCCCACCTTCGGCAGCGTGGCGAGCTTCTTCCCGACCGGCACCTTCGGGTCGATGAGCGCGCCGGCGATCTGCAGGTGCTTGTCCACGGCCTCCCGGGCCATGAACAGGTGCATGATCTCCGAGGAGCCCTCGAAGATGAGGTTGATCCGCGCGTCGCGCATCCAGCGCTCCACGCCGACCGGCGTCTCGCCGCGGGCGGCCAGCGACCGCTCCGTCTCGTACCCGCGGCCGCCGCGGATCTGCATGGTCTCGTCGATGAGCCGCCAGGCCTGGACGGTGTTCCACTCCTTGGCCGCCGCGGCCTCGAGCCGGATGTCGTAGCCCTCGTGATCGGCGAGCGACTGCGCCAGGTCCGACACCGACTCCATCGCGTACGCCGTCGAGGCCATGTCGGCGAGCTTGTGCGTGATGGCCTCGTGCTTGCCGATCTCCTGGCCCCACTGGACGCGCGCGGCGGCCCAGGTGCGCGAGAGCGCCAGCGCGTTCTTCACGCCGCCGGCCACCGCCGCGGGCAGCGAGAGCCGCCCGGTGTTGAGCGTGGTGAGCGCGATCTTGAGGCCGCGTCCCTCCTTGCCGATGAGGTTCTCGGCCGGGACCTTCACGTCGGTGAAGCGGAGCGCGGCGTTCGCGATGGCGCGCAGGCCCATGAAGCGGCAGCGGTGCGTCACCTCCACGCCCGGCCAGGCGGTCTCCACCACGAACGCGCTGATCGCGTCGGTCTTCGGGTCGCGCGCCATCACCACCAGCAGCTCGGCGAGGGTGCCGTTGGTGCACCAGAGCTTCGAGCCGTTCAGCACGTAGTGCGTGCCGTCCGCCGACCGCTCGGCGGTGGTGGCGAGGCGGGCCGGGTCGGAGCCGACGTTGGCCTCGGTGAGCGCGAACGCGCTCACGGCGCCCCTCGCGATGCGCGGGAGGTACTTGTGCTTCAGGGCGTCCGAGCCGAACAGCTTCAGCGGCTGCGGGACGCCGATGGACTGGTGGGCCGAGAGCAGCGCGGTCAGGTTCGCGTCCCAGCTCCCCAGCAGCGCCATCACCTTCCCGTACTCGACCTGGTCGAAGCCGAGGCCGCCGTACTCCACCGGGATCTTCATCCCGAAGGCGCCCAGCTTGCGCAGGCCCTCCATCACGTGCGGCGGGTACTCGCCGGTCTCGTCGATCGCGACCGGGTCCACCTGCTCGCGCAGGAACGACTCGAACGCGCCGTACCAGCGGGCGAACTCCGGGCGCTCCTGCCCGCCCAGCGGGTAGGGGTGGATGAGCCCGATGCGGAAGCGTCCGAGGAACAGGTCGCGCAGGAACCCGGCCCCCCTCCACTCGGCCTCGCGCGAGGCCTCGGCCACCTCGCGGGAACGGCGGATCTCGTCGCCGGCGTGAACGGACTCGGTCATGGCGTCCTCGCTCGCTCGGCCTGCCGCCCTCGGGGGTGCGGCGGCCTGTCGATTC
The DNA here is from genome assembly GCF_000964525.1 of Anaeromyxobacter sp. PSR-1. Taxonomy (GTDB): domain Bacteria; phylum Myxococcota; class Myxococcia; order Myxococcales; family Anaeromyxobacteraceae; genus Anaeromyxobacter. The sequence goes on along the minus strand of NZ_BAZG01000026.1, from coordinate 13,094 downwards.
TGTAATCAAGCTAACGCGCTGCGCCGGCCGCACAACGGGACCGGCCAGCCCCCTTCGAGGTTCCAGCGGAGCGGCGATGGGGCGGCCGGGCGGGCGCGCGCGTGAGGGAGGAGAGGGCGCTGCGGAATCCGCTCATGGTGAGCCCCGTCGAACCAGGAGCGCCGGTCGCGCGAGCACCCGTCACGGACCGTGAATGCGGCCCCGGCCGCTCACGGCACCAGCACCGCCGCCCCGCGCAGCCGGCCGGCGCGCAGGTCGGCGAGCGCGTCGTTGGCCCGCTCCAGCGGATACGGGACGACCTCGGTGCGGAGCGGGACCTCGGGCGCGAGCGCGAGCAGCGCGTCGCCGTCGGCGCGGGTGAGGTTCGCGACCGAGCGGAGCGTCCGCTCGCCCCAGAGCAGCGCGTACGGGAACGAGGGGATGTCGCTCATGTGGATGCCGGCGCAGACCACGGTGCCGCCCGGCACCACGTCGCGGAGCGCGATCGGGACGAGCGCGCCCACCGGCGCGAACAGGATGGCCGCGTCGAGCGGCTCGGGCGGCACGTCGCCCGAGGCGCCGGCCCACTCGGCCCCGAGCTGGAGCGCGAACGCCTGCGCCTCCGCGTCCCCGGCGCGGGTGAACGCGAACACGCGCTGCCCGGCGTGCCGCGCGAGCTGCACCACCAGGTGCGCCGCGGCCCCGAAGCCGTAGAGGCCGAGCCGCTGCGCGCCGCGGACCGGCGCCCAGGCGCGGTGCCCGATGAGGCCGGCGCAGAGCAGCGGCGCCGCGTCCGCGTCCTCGTAGTCGCCCGGGATGCCGAACGCGTAGCGCGCGTCCGCCACCGCCAGCTCGGCGTAGCCGCCGTCGCGGTGGTAGCCGGTGAACCGCGCCGCGCTGCACAGGTTCTCGCGGCCGCTCCGGCAGGCCGCGCACCGGCCGCACGTCCAGCCCAGCCACGGCACGCCCACCCGATCGCCGGGCCGGAACCGGGTGACGCCGGGCCCGACCCGATCCACGCGCCCCACGATCTCGTGGCCGAGCACGAGCGGCAGCTTCGGGTCCGGCAGCTCGCCGTCGGCGACGTGCAGGTCGGTCCGGCACACGCCGCAGGCGCCGACGCGCAGCCGCAGCTCGCCGGGGCCGGGCACGGGATCGGGGAGCTCCGCCGCGGCGAGCGGGGTACCGGGGCGGACGAGGACCATCGCGCGCATGCGCTCGACGGAACACCGTGCGGGGGAGCCGGTCAAGGCGGCGGGGCGGGGGCCCTCGGCCGCGGGGCGGCGCCGGACGGACCGTGCGACCCGACCCCGGGTCCCGGCCGCACCGGTCAGCCACGCCGGGGGGAGCCGCATCTTCTCGTTGCCCCGGCCCCGCCCCGGGCCGCATGCTGCCGGCCGGGATTCACGCACCGGAGACGAGATGGCGCACCCGACCGACGACCGCAACTTCCGCCTGCCCACCACCGTCCGCCCGACCGCCTACGAGGCGAGCCTGGCGGTGGACCTGGACGGCAGGCGCTTCACCGGCCGGATCCGGATCGGGCTCGCGCTCGCCGCCCCGACGTCCGAGCTGGTGCTGCACGCGGCCGCCCTCGAGATCCCCAGCGCCGCGGTGACGGCCGGCGGGGGCCGGCGCGAGGCGGCGGTGCGGCTGGCCACGGCGAGCGAGACGGCGGTGCTGTCCTTCGACGCGCCGGTTCCCGCGGGCCCGGCCGTGCTCGAGCTGGAGTTCGCGGGCGCCATCGTCAACGGCCTGCGCGGCCTGTACCTGGCCGGCCCGGGGCTCGCCGCGACGCAGTTCGAGGCCGCCGACGCGCGCCGGGTGTTCCCGTGCCTGGACGAGCCGGGCTTCAAGGCGCCGTGGCGGCTCACCGTCGAGGCGCCGCGCGACGCGGTGGTGCTGTCCAACGGGCGGCCGGAGCAGGTCGAGGAGCTCGAGGTCGAGCGCCGCGCCGTCCGGCGGGTGCGCTTCGCCGAGACCCCGCCGCTCCCCACCTACCTCGTGGCGCTGGTGGTGGGCCGGCTGGAGGCGCTGCCGGAGGTCTCGGTGCGCGGGATCCCGGTGCGCACCTGGGCCTCGCCGGAGAAGCTGGGGCTCACCGGCTTCGGCCAGGACGTGGCGGTGGAGGTGCTGCCGCGGCTCGAGGACTACTTCGGCGTGCCGTACGCGTTCGGCAAGCTCGACCAGGCCGGCCTGCCCGAGTTCGAGGCGGGCGCGATGGAGAACGCGGGCCTCGTCACCTACCGCGAGGTGGCGCTGCTGCTCGACCCGGCCACCGCCTCGCTGGCGCAGAAGAAGCGGGTGGCGGAGGTGGTGACGCACGAGCTCGCCCACCAGTGGTTCGGCAACTGGGTGACCATGACGTGGTGGGACGACCTCTGGCTCAACGAGGCGTTCGCCACCTGGATGGCCTTCAAGATCGTGGACGCCTGGAACCCGGGCTGGCGGGTGTGGCTGGAGTTCGACCAGGGCAAGGCGGCGGCGATGCACCTCGACGCGCTCCGCTCCACCCACCCGATCCGCGCCGACGTGAACAACGTCGCCGAGGCCGGCGAGGCGTTCGACCTCATCACCTACGAGAAGGGCGGGGCGGTGCTCCGCATGATCGAGGGCTACCTCGGCGAGGAGCGCTTCCGCGACGGCATCCGGCTGTACATGCGCCGCCACGCCCGCGCGAACGCGGTGGCGGACGACCTCTGGGGCGCGCTCGCCGAGGCGTCGCGCGAGCCGGTGGTCGAGCTCGCCAACGCCTGGATCCGCCAGCCCGGCTTCCCGCTCGTCACGGTCTCGCGCGCCGGCCGCACGCTGCGCCTCGAGCAGCAGCGCTTCTGGTCGGATCCGGCGCGGGCCGGGGAGGAGCCGGCCGCCGGGTGGCCGGTGCCGCTGGTGCTGCGGGTGGGGCAGGGCGGGAAGGTGACCGAGCAGCGGGTGCTGCTGCGCGGCCGGACCGCCGAGGTGACGCTCGCCGGCGAGGGCGAGCCGGACTGGCTGTGCGCGAACGCGGGCGCCACCGGCTTCTTCCGGGTGAAGTACGACGCCGCCTGCCTCGCGGCGCTGGGCCGCAACCTGGCGGCGCTCGCGCCCGCGGAGCGGATCCAGCTCCTCTCCGACGAGTGGGCGCTGGTGCGGTCCGGCGCGCGCGAGATCGGGGCGTTCCTCGACCTGTGCGCCGGGTTCGCCGGCGAGGAGGACCACGCGGTCCTCGACGAGCTGGTGGCGCGGCTCGCCACGGTGGAGCACCGGCTGGTGGCGGACGCGGACCGTCCGGCGCTGCGGGGCTTCGTGGCGCGCCTGTTCGCGCCGCAGCTCGCCGCCACCGGCTGGGACGCGGCGCACGGCGAGCCGGACACGGTGCGGCTCCGCCGCGCCGCCGCGGTGCGCGCGCTCGGGCTCGTGGGCCGCGCGCCCGGGCCGGCGCAGGAGGCCCGCGCGCGGCTCGATCGCTGGCTCGCCGGCGACCGCGCCGCGGTGGAGCCGAACCTGCACGACGCGCTCGTGGCCATGGTGGCGCGCGACGGCGACGCGGCGCGCTTCGAGGCCTTCCAGAAGCTGTTCCGCAAGGAGGCCGACCCCGCCTTCCGCCGCCGCTACCTGCTCGCGCAGGCCGCGTTCGAGGATCCGGTGCTGGCCGCCCGCGGGATCGAGGTGCTGCTCGGCGGCGAGGACGTGCCGCTGCAGGACGTCGCCTCGTACTCGGCCGCGCTGCTCGCGAACCGGACCGCGCGCGGACCCTACTGGGCCCGGCTGCGGGGCGAGTGGGGCGCGCTGCTCGCGCGCGTGCACGGCGCGCCCATGCTGCTGCGCCGCGTGGTGGAGGGGCTGGGGGCGCTGGTGGAGCGGCGGGAGCTGGAGGAGGCCGAGGCGTTCCTGGCCGCCAACCCGGTGGAGGAGGCGCGCCAGGCCATCGCGCAGACGCTGGAGCGGCTGCGCCAGGACGTGGAGCTGCGCGAGCGGACCACCGCCCAGGTCGGCGCGTGGCTGGCGCGGGGCGGACGGTAGCGCGCCGGCCGCGAGCCGCTACAATCCGCCGCCGTGACCACCCCGCCCGCCGGCCCCGCCCCGGCCGATCCCGCGAAGCCGACCCCGCCCTGGATCTTCCTGTTCCTCGACTTCCCGTTCGGCGCGGCGGTCGGCTACCTCTCGCTGGGCGTGCCGTTCTGGATGGAGCGGCGCGGCTTCTCCATCGAGGCCATCGCCGCGGTGGCGGCCGGCGCGAACCTGGCGCACGCGTTCAAGCTGCTGTGGATCCCGGTGCTGGACCTCGGCGCGTACCGCAAGATCTGGTACCTCGCCATGGCCGCCACCACCGCCGCGCTGCTGGCGGTGATCTCGGCGCTCCCGGACCCGCTCGCGAACCTGCCGCTGTTCGCGGCGCTGCTCACCGCGCTCCAGGCGGCGGCCACCACCGGCCACGCCGCCAACAACGCGCTCATGGCCACGACCACCCGCTTCGCCGACAAGGGCAAGGTGGGCGGGTTCGCCATGGCCTCGAACGTCGGCAGCACCGGGCTGCTCGGCGCGGTGGCGATCCTGGTCTCGGACGCGATCTCCCCGCGGGCCGCGGGGCTGACGCTGGCCGCGCTCGTGCTCGTCGGCGCCGCGTTCGCGCTGCGCATCGTCGAGCCGCGCCTGGTGGACCCGGCGGTCCGGGCGGCGCACGGCCTGGCCCGCGCCACCGCCCGGCACCTCGCCGCGATGCTGCGCGACCTCTGGTCCACGGTGCGCAGCCGCGAGGGCTTCACCGGCCTCGTCATCTGCCTCGCCCCGGTCGGGTGCCAGGCGCTGTCCAACCTGTTCACCGGCATCTCCGAGCAGTACGGCGCGAGCGCGCGGCTGGTCGGGATGGCGAACGGCGTGGGCGGCGGCATCGCCAGCGCGGTGGGGGCGCTGCTGGGCGGCGTCCTCGCCGACCGGATGAGCCGGCGCGTCGCGTACGCCGCCTCCGGCGGGCTGACGGCGCTGTGCGCCGTCGCGATGGCCGCCGCGCCCATGACCGAGTGGACCTACGCCTGGGGCACGTTCACGTACCTGTTCGCCGGCGGCATCGCCTTCGCCACCTGGGCCGGCATGGTGCTCGAGATGGTGGGGCTCTCGGCCGCCACCGCCACGAAGTACGCGCTCTTCAACGCCTCCGCCAACCTCGCCATCAGCTACGTCACCGCCGCCGACGGCCTGGGCGGCGCCTGGCTGCACCGGACGCTCGGGATCGCCGAGGCGCGCGGCGTGCTCCTCACCGACGCGGCGCTCACGCTCGGCGGGATCGCGGTGCTGCTCGCCATGCTGCTGGTGACCCGTCGCCCCGCGCCCGCAGCGCGGCCCTCCTGACCGGGATCGCCCTCGGCGCCGGCGCGGGACCTGTCGCCCGCCGCCGCCGTCCACAACGTGGAGCGGATGGCGTCACAGGACGCGAAGGCCCTGCCGACCGCGGCGCCGCCGATCTTCTTCCGCTCCCTCCGCGACTTCCTGCGCGTCCTGCCCGGCGCCGCCCAGCGGTTCTGGGTCCTGGTCATCGCGACCGGCGCGCTCTCGGGGCTGGGCTCCGGCGCGCTGCTCCTGGCGCTGTCGGGCGTGCAGGAGCTCGCCTGGCCGGAGGCGCCGCGCTTCGTCGACGCGGTGGACGTCTCGTCGCCCGGGCGGCGGGTGCTCGTCCCGGCGCTGGCCGGGCTGCTCGTCGGCCTGGCGGCCCTGCTCTGGCGGCGGCCGCTCGGCGGGCACGGCACGGCGCGCATCCTCGAGGCCATCTGGCACCGCGGCCGCGAGCTGTCGCTGGGGCGGACGCTGCTGCGCGGGCTGCTGTCGATCACCTGCGTCGGCATGGGCGCGTCGCTCGGCCGCGAGGGCGCGCTGGTCCAGGCGGGCGCGGCGAGCGGGTCCTGGCTGGCGAGCCGGCTCGGGGTGAGCGAGCGCCAGGCGAGGGTGCTGGTGGCGTGCGGCGCCGCGTCGGGGATCGCGGCCGCCTACGACGTGCCCATCGGCGGCGCGCTCTTCGGCCTGGAGGTGCTGCTGGGGAGCTTCGCGCTCGAGCTGCTCGGGCCCATCGCGGTGTCGTGCGTGGTCGCCACCGCGGTCGCGCGCACGCTGCCGGTCCCGCACGCAGCCTACGACATCCCGGAGTACGCGCTCCTCCACCCCGCCGAGCTGCTCCTCGGGCTCGCGCTCGCGCCGGTGCTCGGGCTCGCGTCCGCCATCTACGTGCGCGTGATGGGCTGGGTGGAGGTCCGCTTCGACCGGGTGCCGGCCCGGCTGCGGCCGATGCTGCCGGTGCTGGGCATGGGCGCGGTCGGGCTGCTCGCGATCCGCTTCCCGGCGGTGCTCGGCAACGGGTTCGACACGGTCCACCAGACGCTGCTCGGCGAGCTGCCGCTGCGGCTGCTGCTGGTGCTGCCGCTCCTGAAGCTCGCCGCGAGCGCGGTGTGCGCCGGCACCGGGGTCCCCGGCGGCCTGTTCACGCCCTCGCTGTTCTTCGGGGCGGCCATCGGCGGCGCGGCCGGCGAGCTGCTGGCGCGGGTGCTGCCGGGGGCGCCGCCCTCCGGCGCGCTGGCGCTGGTGGGGATGGCCGGGGTCCTCGCCGGCACCACGCACGCGGCGGTGTCCTCGGTGCTGATCGTGTTCGAGCTGACCGGCGATTACGGGGTGATCCTCCCGCTCATGCTCTCGGCGGCCATCGCCGCCGCCACCAGCCGCGCCATCGAGCCGGACTCGCTCTACACCGCGCCGCTGCGGCGCAGCGGGGTGGCGCTGCCGGAGCTGCCGCGCCCCGAGTGGCTGCGCACCACGCCGGTGGCGGCGCTGGTGGAGCGCGACGCCGAGCGCGTCCCGCCCACGCTCCCGTTCGACGCGCTGGTGAAGAAGCTGCTCGCGCTGCCGCCCGGCCACGATCTGTACGTGACCGACGGCGAGGGCGTGCTGCTCGGCGTGCTCCGGCTGGACGCGCTGAAGGGCACCATCTCCGACCAGGCGGACCTCGGGATGATCGTGGCCGCCGACGTGGTGGACCGGGACGTCGAGCCGATCACCACCGCCATGACGCTCGCGGAGGTCGCGGCGCGGTTCGGGGAGGGCGACCTGGAGCGGCTCCCGGTGGTGGACGGGCAGCGCCGGCTGGTGGGCGTGGTCGCCATGCGGGACCTCATCGCCCGCGGGACCTTCTGACCCCAGTCGGAGGGCCGGGATCTCGCCGGGTCAGGCGGGACCCGGAGACGGGCGTGCCCGCCGCACGGCGGCGTAACCGCGCGGAGCGCCTTGCCGCACGCCCGCTGGAACGCCCCATCCGGACCGGCCGTTGATTGATCCACGTCAACTGACGGCGGTCAAGACGGGGGTAGCCTCCCCGCCGCACAGGGAGGTGCGAATGGGCTACGTACGACCGAGGATCGGGGCGCTCGCGGTGGTGGCGGCGCTGGCCGTCGTCCCCGGGTGGGCGGGCGCCGCGGAGGCGGCACCGGGAGCGACCCCGAAGGCGCCGGCGGCGAAGGCGACCCGGCCCGAGCCGAAGCCGCCGCTGCTGGTGCAGGCGGAGGCGCCGCCGTTCTCGGAGGGGATCTACCCGTGCTCGGCGTGCCACGCCGGGATGCCCAAGAACGGAACGCGGCGCGAGCTGGTGTTCCACGACGAGCAGCAGGCGATCTTCGACCACGGCGCGGACCAGCGCTGGTGCCTCGACTGCCACGACCTGCAGGACCGCGACGTGCTCCGGCTCGCCAACGGCGCGCCGGTGCCGTTCACCGAGTCCTACCGGCTGTGCGGCCAGTGCCACGGCGACAAGTACCGCGACTGGCGCGTGGGCGTGCACGGCAAGCGCGTGGGGCACTGGAACGGCGAGAAGACCTATTTCCTGTGCGTGAACTGCCACAACCCGCACTCGCCGCGGTTCAAGGGCGTCCAGGAGATCGTCTCCGGCGGGAAGAAGACCGTGGCCCCGACCCTGACCTACCTCAAGCCCGAGCCGCGGCCGAAGCGCCCGGAGGAGCAGCGCCGATGACCCCGAACAAGAGCCTCCCGGTCCTCTCGGACGCGGACGCGCCGCCCCCGTCGCCGCGCGACGGCGTCGATCCCATCGGCGACGGCCCGCTCGACCCGGCGCGCCGCGCGTTCCTCCGCACCGCCGCGGCCGGCACCGCGGTCGCGGCGCTCGCGTCGTGCAGCAGCGGCGTGGACATGGAGGACTTCCTCCGCAAGCACTTCAAGGAGCTCTCGCCGGACGAGCTGAAGAAGGTGCTCGCCAAGGTGGAGAAGCGGAACCAGGAGCGCTTCGGTAAGAAGACGACCGTCTCCGCGAAGGGGCCGCAGCCCGGCGTCGAGTACGGCTACGGGCTCGACATCTCGCGCTGCGTGGGCTGCCGCCGCTGCGTCTACGCCTGCGTGAAGGAGAACAACCAGTCCCGCACCGCGCCGCAGATCCACTGGATCCAGGTGCTGGAGATGGACAAGGAGCACGGCGTGGACCTGGCCCACGCCGACCTCTACTACGAGGCCGACGCGGTGCCGCGCCCGGGCAAGTTCTACTTCCCGGTGCAGTGCCAGCAGTGCCGCAACCCGCCCTGCGTGAAGGCCTGCCCGACGCAGGCGACGTGGAAGGAGCAGGACGGCATCGTGGTCATCGACTACGACTGGTGCATCGGCTGCCGCTGCTGCATGTCGGCCTGCCCGTACGGCGCGCGCCACTTCAACTGGGCCACGCCGAACCTGCCGCCCGAGGAGCTGAACCCGGACCAGCACTACCTGGGCAACCGCCCGCGCCCGAAGGGCGTGGTGGAGAAGTGCACCTTCTGCATCCAGCGCGTGCGCGAGGGCCGCTACACGGCCTGCGTCGAGGTGTGCCCGGTGGGCGCCCGGAAGTTCGGGAACCTGCTCGACCCGGAGAGCGAGATCCGCAAGGTGATGGAGACGAAGCGCGTCTTCGTCTTCAAGGAGGAGCTCGCCACGCACCCGCAGTTCTACTACTTCTACGCGACCTAGCGGAGAGGGCCCGACGATGTCCGGAATCCTCGAGTTCGTGAAGGGCTGCGTCCGCCAGGTGCTCTCGGGCGGCCGCGCCTACAAGGCGTGGATGGCGTTCCTCCTCGCCATGATCGCGGTGGGCGTGGTGTCCTACGCGCACCAGGCCACCACCGGCCTCATCGCCAGCAACATGCGCGACGACGTGTCCTGGGCGTTCTACATCGGGAACTTCACGTTCCTGGTGGGCGTGGCCGCGGCGGCGGTGCTGCTGGTGGTGCCCGCCTACGTCTACCAGTGGAAGCCCATCAAGGAGGTGGTGGTCCTCGGCGAGCTGCTCGCCATCAGCGCCCTGGTCATGGCGCTGCTGTTCATCCTGGTGGACATGGGCCGCCCCGACCGCTTCCTGCACATCGCGCCGCTGATCGGGACGCCCAACTGGCCCGCGTCGATGCTGACCTGGGACGCGCTGGTGCTGAACACGTACCTGGGGCTCAACCTGGTGCTGGTGCTGTACCTGCTGTTCAAGACCTACCGCGGGGAGCACTACGACAAGCGCATCTTCCTGCCGCTGGTGCTGCTCTCGATCCCGGTGTCCATCTCGACGCACACCGTGACCGCGTTCCTCTACAACGGCATGGCGGCGCGCCCGTACTGGAACGCGTCGATCCTCGCGCCGCGCTTCATCGCCTCGGCGTTCTGCTCCGGCCCGGCGGTGATGATCATCCTGTTCCAGCTGCTCCGGAAGGCGTTCAAGTTCGACATCAAGGACGAGGCGATCTGGAAGATCGCCGAGCTCATGTCGTACGCGATGTTCCTGAACCTCTTCCTGCTCGGCGCCGAGCTGTTCAAGGAGTACTACTCGGCCACCGAGCACCTGCTCTACACGCAGTACCTGTGGGGCGGGATCGGCGAGCACACGGTGCTGGTGAAGTACGCCTGGCTGTCGCTCGCGTGCAGCGTGATCGCGTTCCTGCTGTTCCTCGTGCCGCAGACCCGCAAGAACTTCCTCACCCTGAACATCGGGTGCGTGCTCATCTGGGCCGGCGTCTATATCGAGAAGGGGATGGGGCTGATCATCCCCGGGTTCACCCCCTCGACGCTCGGCCAGATCTACGAGTACACGCCCACCAGGATGGAGTGGGGCGTCGCGGGCGGGGTGTTCGGCATCGGCTTCCTGACCTTCACGATCCTGGTGAAGATCGCGGTGCCCATCCTCGTCGGTACGTTCAGGGCGCCCGAGCGCGCGCACGGCCATGCGCCGGCGGCAGGGTACCCGGTTCCCTAGAAGCGTCCACACGCCGCACCCACACCTGGAGGTCACCATGAAGCGTCTCGTCGCCGTCCTCGCCTTCGCCGCCTTCGCCGCCGCCGCCCGCGCCGACGACGGCGCCGCCGTGTTCGCCCAGAAGTGCGCCGTGTGCCACGGCAAGGACGGGAAGGGCGCGCCCGCCGGCAAAGCGCTCGGCGCGAAGGACCTCACCACCGTGAAGCTGTCCGAGGCCGAGATCGTGAAGGTGGTCGAGAACGGCAAGGGCAAGATGACGGGCTTCAAGGGCAAGCTCAGCGACGAGCAGGTGAAGTCGGTCGCGAAGTACGTCAAGGGCGGCCTGAAGTAGGTCTTCTCGCTCCCCGCAGCACCGCGGCGCCCCCGGGGGACGGTCCCGTCCCTCGCGGGCGCCGCTTCGCCTGCACGGTGGCCCGTTCCGTGCTATAGCGCGCAGCGCCTTGTCCGACGGCAGCCTCACGATCCCCCCGAAGGCCCCCCGCATCCCGACGCTGGACGCCGCCCGCGCGGTGGGCGTGGTGGCCATGGTGTTCGGCCACACGCTCGACGCGCTGCTCTCGGCGGAGGCGCGGGCCGCGCCGGGGATGGTCCTGTACTGGAAGGCGCGCGGCTTCACCGCGCCGCTCTTCATGCTGGTCTCCGGCTGGGCGGTGACGGTCGCGATCCGCCGGGGCCGGGCCGGCGGCCTCGACATCCCGCGCGGCCGGCTCGGCCGCGTGCTGCTCCTGCTCGCGATCGGCTACGGGCTGCGCTGGCCGGGGTGGGGGATCGACCCGCTCCGCGCCGGCGACCCGGCGGTGTGGAGCCATCTGCTCGCGTTCGACGCGCTCCACGTGATCGGCGTGTCGCTGTTCCTGGCGGCGCTGGTCCTGGCGCTGCCCTGGACGTCGCGGGAGAAGGTGGGCGTGTTCGCGCTGCTCGGCGTGCTCGCGATGGCGCTCGCCATGCGGCCGCCCGCGCCGGTGCTGCCCGCGCCGGCGGAGCTGCCGCCCCCCGGGCTCGGCATGGCCGTGGCGCAGGCGCTGGGCGGCACCTCGCCGTTCCCGCTGCTCCCGTGGTGCATCTACTTCTTCGCCGGCGCGGTGGTCGGCCTCACCGCCCCCGCCGACGCGCGCCGCCGCACCGTGGCGCTCGCCCTGGCCGGCGCGGCCATGTTCGCGGTCACGCTCTGGACCGGGCTCGAGGACCTGCCGCCCGCGCACCCCGGCCTCGTGGCCTACCGGATCGGCGCGGTGCTGCTGCTGCTGGCGGCGCTCTCGGCGGTGCCCGCGGCGGCGGCCGCGCGCCTCGCGCCGGTCGGCAAGGCGTCGCTCGGCGTCTACGCGATCCACATCCCCATCGTCTGGGGCTGGTCCACCTGGCACGGGCTCGCGCTGCGGATCGGCCCGTCGCTCTCGGCGTGGAACGCGGTGCTGGTCGCGGCGATCGTGCTCGCGGCGAGCTTCGGGCTCCACCTCGCGTTCAAGCACGCCCGCGGGGCGGGGGCGGCCGGGCTGCGCCGGGTGCGCGCGGCGCTGGACCGGGTCGCCCTCGATCCCTGAGCCTCAGCCGGCCTGCGCGGCGCGGGCCAGCTCCGCCGCGAACGCCGCGGCCCGCAGCTCCGCCCAGAAGCTGGGCCGGAACGGCGCCCCCGAGACGAAGCCCACGTGCCCGCCGGCGGTCGTGGCCACCAGCTCGACGCACGGGTTGGCGCGGGCCGCCTCCACCGGCAGCGCGTCGGCCGGGACCATCGGATCGTCGAGCGCGGCGAGCGCCAGCAGCGGCCGGCGGACGCCCGCCACGAACCGCCCCGCCGAGCAGCGGGTCCAGTAGTCCTCGGCCGAGGCGAAGCCGTGGAGCGGGGCCGTCACCGCGCCGTCGAAGCCGGCGAAGGTGGTGACCGCGCGGATCGCCGCCGCGTCGAGCCGGTCGGGGAAGCGGGCCGCCTTCTCCAGCGCCTTGGCGCGCAGCCGCCGCAGGAAGCGCTCGCGGTACACCCAGTTCCAGAAGCCCGGGCCGTCGATGGCGCGCGCGGAGCGGGCGAGGTCGAACGGCACCGACACCACCGCGGCGCCCCGCACCTCGGGTGGGAGGTCGTCGCCGCGCTCGCCCAGGTACTTTGCCACCACGTTGCCGCCGAGCGAGAAGCCGGAGAGCACCAGCGGGCGCCCCGGGCGCTCCGCCGCCAGCCGCCGCACCACCTCGCCGAGGTCGCCGGTCTCGCCCGAGTGGTAGAAGCGCGGCAGCCGGTTCGGCGCGCCGGAGCAGCCGCGGAAGTTCATGGCCAGCGCGGCCATGCCGTGCGCGAGCGCCAGCGCCACCAGGCCGCGGACGTACGGCGCGCGGGAGGAGCCCTCCAGGCCGTGGCAGACCACCAGCACCGGCGCGCCGGCCGCGGGCCCGGCGAAGCGGTCCACATCGAGGAAGTCGCCGTCGGGGAGCTCCCAGCGCTCGCGGACGGCGGGCGGGCGCGGCAGCGGGCGCGCCACGCTCGCGAACACGGTCATGGCGTGGGCGCCCGGGAGCCAGCGGCTCGGGCGGTAGGCGGTCACGCGACCTCCTCCTCGCGGCGCGCCGCGAACTGCGGGTGCGCGCGCACGCGGGCGAGCGCGTCGGGCGGCGCGTCCGGCGGGAACGGCGCGGAGGAGCGCTCGAGCCGCGCCAGCCAGCGCGCGTCGAGCGGGCGCGCCAGGAGCGCCGGGTCGGTGGCGGCCGCGGTGGTCTGTTCCTTCGGGCCGCTCGGGTCGCCCACGCCCACGTGGAAGCCGGCGAGCAGCAGCGCCGAGCGCGTCGCGGTGGCGGTGCTGTACGTGTAGAGCGCGCAGCGCGGGCCGGAGCGCGCCCAGGCGGCGCCGAACGCGGCCAGCGTCCACAGCCCGGGGTTCGCGCGCGGGCTGAACGGATCCCA
>NZ_BAZG01000027.1 GCF_000964525.1 Anaeromyxobacter sp. PSR-1 | reverse complement strand
GAGCTGTTCGACCCGGCCACCGAGGCGTTCGCGTACACCGGGTCGCTGGCGCACCCCCGCGGCGGCCACGCGGCGGTGCGGCTCGGCGACGGGCGCGTGCTGGTGGTGGGCGGGCTCGACGCGGCGTGGACCTACGTGGCCGAGGCGGAGCTGTGGGACCCGGACACCGGCGCGTTCACGCCGGCCGGCGCGCTTACGACCCCGCGGGCGGACCACACCGCCACGCTGCTCGCCGACGGGCGGGTGCTGGTGGCGGGCGGCACCGACGCCGACGGCACGCGGCTCGACACGGTGGAGCTGTGGGACCCGGCGACGCGGGCGTTCACCCCGGGGCCGGCCCGACTCGGCGCGGCGCGCGCCCTGCACACCGCCACGCCGCTGCCCGACGGACGCGTGCTCGTGGTCGGGGGCGAGGACGGCCACGCCGCGCTCCGGCAGGCGGAGGTCTACGAGTAGGCGGCCGGGCGATACCGCCGCCTCCCGGGCCCGCTCCCGGCCGGGCCCCCACGCGACGTCCTGTCCGGGCATCTGGTAGAACCCGGGGCTGAGCCCGAGGCCTCCCGTGTCGCCGCCCTCCAGACCCGCCGCGTCCGCAGAGCCGCCCAGCCAGGACTCGCCACGCGCCGAGTCGGCCGACGCGCACCGCTCCGTCCAGCTCACCCGGCTGCTGGCCGAGATGGTGCACGTGAACGAGGTGTCGCTGGGCGACGCCTGGTCCCCGGTGCTCCGGCCCGGCGCGACCATCGGGCGCTTCCGGCTGGTGCGCGAGCTGGGCCGCGGCGGCTTCGGGGTGGTGTACGAGGCCGAGGACGGCGACCTGGGCCGGACGGTGGCGGTGAAGGTGGTGCGCCCCGGCACGCGCATCGCGACCCGCGGCCGCGAGTGGATGCAGCGCGAGGCCGAGGCGGTGGCCCGGCTCAACCACCCGAACATCGTCACGCTGCACGACTTCGGGCAGGCGCCGGAGGGCCCGTACCTGGTGTTCGAGCTGCTCCGCGGCGACTCGCTGGCGCGGCGGCTGGAGCGCGAGAAGACGCTGACGTTCGACCAGGTGGTCGGCCTCGGCATCGCCATCACCCGGGCGCTCGTCCACGCGCACGCGGCCGGCGTGGTCCACCGCGACCTCAAGCCCGGCAACGTGCACCTCGCCGACGACGGCGAGGTGAAGGTGCTCGACTTCGGGTTCGCGCACCTGTTCGGCCGCGGCGGCATCGGCGACGGCGGCACGCCCGCGTACATGGCGCCGGAGCAGTGGGAGGGGGAGGGCGGCGACGCGCGGGTGGACCTGTTCGCGCTCGGCGTCATCCTGCACCAGTGCCTCGCCGGCGCGCTGCCGTACCGGGTGGACAAGGACTGGAGCGAGGCGCAGGAGCCCGGCCCGACGCCGGCCCTGCCGCGCCGGGCCGCGCCGAGGGCGCTCCGGGCCCTGGTGCGGCGGCTGCTCGATCGCGATCCCGCGAGGCGCCCGGCCAGCGCCCGCGAGGCCCGCGACGCGCTGCTCGCCATCCAGCAGGCGCACGCCGGCCGCGCCCGCCGCGGCCTCCTCTACGCCACCGGCACGGTGGCGATCACCGCGGTGGTGCTCTCGGCGTGGCTCGCGCTCGACCGCGAGCCGCCGCCCGGCGAGCAGGTGAAGGCGGTGCTCGCCGCCATGGAGAACCGCGCCGAGGATCCCACGCTCGACGCCGTCCCCGGCCTGCTCGCCGCGGCGCTCGAGCCCTCGAAGCGCGTGCGGCTGGTCGCGCCGGCGCGCCTCGCGGCGGTGTCGCGCGAGGCCGGCATGGGCGAGCCTGGGCGGCTCGACGCGGAGCGCGCCCGCAACCTGGCGCGGATCGCCGGCGCGGGCCTGGTGATCCTGCCGTCGGCGGAGCGCGGCGAGCACGGCCCGGTGCTGGCGGTGCGGGCGATCGAGTCCGAGACCGGCAAGGAGCTGTTCGAGGCGAGCGTGGACCTGTGGAGCGCCTCGGGCATGTCGGACGGTGTGGACGAGCTCGCCGAGCGGATCCGGCGCGAGGCCAAGGAGCGCCGCGCCGACCGCCGCGTGCGGCGCCCGGTCGCCGAGGCCGTGACCGCGAGCCCGGAGGCGGCGCGCTGGTACTACGCGGGGGTGGATTGTCTGGAGAGGGCGGAGTCGACCGAGCCAGCCGTAGAGGGCTGCGCCTCCGCCTTCGAGCGGGCGCTCGCGATCGATCCCGCGTTCCCGCTGGCGCACTACCGGCTGGCGGCAGCGCGGTCGCTACTGGGCACGAAGAGCGAGGTGGGGTCGCGGCACGTCGAGGCTGCGCTCCGAGGCGCCACTCGCGTCACGGAACGGGAGCGCCTGCTGATCCAGGCGCTGGCCGCGCGCATCGGCGGGAAGCTCGAAGATGCGCGCCAGCTCTACGACGCCATCCTGGTGGACGCCGCCGACGACCTCGAGGCGCTGGAGGGCGGGGGCGAGGTACTGTGGCGCCAGGGCAAATGGGCGGACTGCGTACCCTACTACGAGAAGGTTGTCGCGCTCGCGCCAGATCGGCCGGATCCCGTGGCCACGCTCACCGAGGCGCTCGGGCGACTCGGCCGCTGGAGTGAGCTGCGCGCCCTGCGCGACCGGGTTTCCGCGCGGGCGGACTCGCCGGGGCGCAGCGCGTCCCTGGTGGACATCCACCTGTGGTTGGGTGAGCCGGACGCTGCCCTCGCGGAAGCGCGTCGCGCGCTTGAACACCACGGTGACGCGCAAGCATCACTCGTCTGGTACGCGGCGAGCGGGGCCGGCGACGTTCGCGAGATGGGCTCGATCGCCCGGCGCCTACCGGTGGAAGACGCCGGTCGGAGACGCGCGCATGCGCTTGCGACGCAAGGGCGGGTCCGGGAGGCGCTACTGGAGAGTTCGAGGAACTATCTCCAGCGCTCCGACGCACGAAGTCAGTCGCGCCATTACACCGCTGCGCTCCTCGCGATGATCGGGTGGAACCCTGCGCGCGTCTGGCCATACGCGGCCCGGGCGGCTGCGGTGAATCCGGCGTACGCTGCAGATCTCGCGGTGCCGCTGGCTTTGCTCGGTGATCTTCCGCACGCCCGCGAGCTCGCGCGGGCGCTTCCCCCGGGATCGGTGGCGGCGGAGGAGCTGACCGCGCTCGAGCTTTGGCAGGCGGGTGACGCAGTCGGAGCGCTCGCCCGGCTCGCCGCGGCGGAGGCGCGAGATGCATGGCCGGTGGAGGGGCTCGCTCCCGCTTACCTGGCTGCGGAGGTGAGCGCGGCCATCGGCGACGATCGAGAGGCGGTCGCGGCCGCGCAGCGGTTCTTGCGGCTGCCGCCACGCGGCTCCTGGCGGACGTTCGCATATCCGCGCACCCTCTACATCATGGCGCGCGCCCAGCTGAACATGGGCGATCGTGCCGCGGCCCGCGCGACCGTGAATCGCCTGCTCGGGATCGTGGCCAACGCCGACACCGATGTCCCGCTGGCGCGGGACGCGCGTGCGCTGTGGGCTTCGCTGTAAGTGTGCGCCACGGCGTGTGTCCGCCCGTGAAGTAGCATCGGCTCGCTGCAATTCCATCTGAAATAGGAGACGACATGCCCAAGAATCCGGATCTGATGGTCACAATCGAGGAGAAGGATCGTCCCGCGGTGACCGCCGTCGAACTCGCGACCTCCCGCCCGTTCGGCCTCGAGAGCGTCAGCCCCGAGCTCGCCGCGAAGCGCCAGGCGACCGCCGCCGAGCTGGTGGCGACGCTCTCCAAGCTGCTCGACCTGCTGCAGCGCGCGCACCGCGAGAGCTTCCTGAGCGAGAGCAGCATCCAGCACATGCAGGCGGTGGAGCGCTGGTACACGACGCTCCAGGCCGAGGCGGCGCAGGCTGCGCCCGCGGCGGTGCCGGAGAAGACCGCCATCTAGTGGCGCATCGCCGGCGCGCGCCATCCCGGCGCGCCGGCTCCTTCCCGTGATCCTCGCCATCACCCACGCCGGCGACGAGCACGCGCCGCTCGTGCTCCGCGCCCTCGAGGCGCTCGGCGCGGAAGCGACCGTGCTCGACCTCTCGGACCTGCCGCGCCGGGGAAGGGTGGTGCTCGGTTACGGCGCGGGCGGTGGCGCGCGGGAGCTCCGGCTCGAAGGACGCCCGCCCATCGACGCGGCGCGGGTCACCGCGGTCTGGTGGAGGCGGCCCCAGCCACACGCCGCCGCGCCCGGCCTCCGCCCGGAGGACGCCGCGTTCGCCACCCGGCAGACCGGCGAGGCGGTGATGGGCCTCGTGGCCTCGCTGCGCGGCGCGCGCTTCGTCAACGATCCCTGGCGCGACGCGGCCGCCGCGCACAAGCCGCACCAGCTCGCCGCCGCCGAGCGCGCCGGGCTGCCGGTGCCGCGCACGCTCGTCACGAGCGACCCGGACGCCGCGCGTGCCTTCCTCGATGCGTGCGGTCCGGACGGCGCCGTCCACAAGGTCCTCGCCGCGGGGAGCGCGGCGCTGTGGCGGCCGACCCGCCGCGTGGGCCGCGACGACCTGGCGCGGCTCGCCTCGCTGCCGCTCGCGCCGGTCATCTTCCAGGAGCGCGTGCCGGGGGTGGACGTGCGGGTGACGGTGGTCGGCGACGCGCTCTTCGCGGCCGACCTCGACGCGCGCGACACGGTCTCACCGGACGACTTCCGGCCGGTGACCCACCTCTGCCGCGTCGCGGCCTGCGAGCTGCCCGACGCGATCGCGGCCGGGCTGCGGCGACTGGTCGCCGACCTGGGCCTCCTGTACGCCGCGGCCGACTTCCGGCGCCGCGACGACGGTTCCTGGGCGTTCCTCGAGCTGAACCCGAGCGGACAGTGGGGGTTCGTGGAGGAGCGGACCGGACAGCCGATCACCTCGGCCCTCGCCCGGCTGCTGGCGGGCCGGTGACCCACCTCGCGGCCGCCTCGACCCGCCGTGCAGGGTCGTCTACATTGCCCGGGATGGACGTCGAGGCCCGGATATCGGCGGCGCTGGAGGCGGGCGATCACCGCCTCGCCGCGACCGAGATCATCCGCGGCTACGGCCCGCGGATCCTGGGCTACCTGAACGTCCTGCTCCGCGACGAGACCGCCGCCGCCGACGCGTTCGCGCTGTTCGCCGAGCAGGTGTGGCGCGGCATGCCGGGGTTCCAGCGCCGCTCCAGCGCCCGCACCTGGGCGTTCAAGGCCGCCTGGAGCGCCGCCATGAAGGTCCGCGACGACGCCTGGCGGCGGCTCGGGCAGCGGCTCGACACCACCGAGGCCACCCGGCTCGCCGCCGACGTCCGCACCCGCACCGCCGTCCGCCTCGAGCGCCAGCGGCAGGAGCTGGAGGAGCTGCGGGCGATGCTGGACGACGAGGAGCAGACGCTGCTCGTGCTCCGGCTCGACCAGGAGCTCTCCTGGGACGAGGTCGCGGAGGTGCTGTCGCAGGACGGGCAGCGCGTGGACCCGGCCACGCTCCGCAAGCGCTACGAGCGCATCAAGGACCGGCTGGCCGAGATCATCCGGCGCCGCGCGGTCGAGGGCAGCCGCGAAGAATCCTGACGGACGCCCCATTCTGGGTAAACGTTCTATGACGCCGGAATGGTGAGGGGTTTCCCCGGGCCGCGCGGAACCCGCGCCCGACGCGTCACACGCCGCGGGCCGGCCGTTCCAAGTCTGCGGAGCGTCCAAGGGTGAGCGCTCCACTCGAAGTGGCCGGGGGGCCACGGGGGCTCCGCCGGGAAACCGGCGGAGCCTCCGACTTTTCGGCCCTCGACTTCGCGCCAGGTGAGCAGATCGCCCGCTCACCCTGAGCGTAGGCGAGCCGTCAGGCTCGCCGGAGTCGAAGGGCTACCAGGCGTACGCCTCGGGCGCCTCGCCCCCGGGGCCGGGCCAGATCGCGTCGATCTCCTGCAGCGCGGCCGGGTCGAGCGTCAGCTCGGTCGCGGCGATGGCCTCGTCGAGCTGGGCCACGGTGCGCGGCCCGACGATCGGCGCGGTGACGCCCGGCCGCCCCAGCACCCACGCCAGCGCCACGTCCGCGGGCCGCTGGCCCATCTCGGCGCAGAGCTTCTCCCAGCGCTCGAGCTGCGGGCGGTGCTGCTCGATCTTCTTCTGCACCCGCTCGCCGGCGCGCCGTCCCGCGGTCGCCTTCGCGAGCGCGCCGCCCAGGAGGCCGCCCGCGAGCGGGCTCCAGGGCAGGATGCCGACGCCGTAGGCGCGGCAGGCCGGGATGACCTCCAGCTCGATGGTGCGCGAGGCGAGGTTGTAGAGGCTCTGCTCGGAGACGAGGCCGAGGAGGTTCCGCCGCGCCGCGGCCTCGCAGGCCTGCGCCACGTGCCAGCCGGCGAAGTTGCTGCTGCCGACGTAGATCACCTTGCCGTCGCGCACCAGGCGATCCATCGCCTCCCACAGCTCGTCCCAGGGCGTGGCGCGGTCCACGTGGTGCATCTGGTACAGGTCCACGTGGTCGGTCCCGAGCCGGCGCAGGCTGTCCTCGCAGGCGCGGCGGATGTGGAACGCGGAGAGCCCGCGGCCGTTCGGCCCCTCCCACATCGGCCCGTACACCTTGGTCGCGAGCACGATCCGCTCGCGCCGCCCTCCGCCCTGCGCCAGCCAGCGCCCCACGATCTGCTCGGTGCGTCCCTCGCGCGGGAGCCGGCCCCACTCGCTCGCCTTCTGGCCGTAGACGTTGGCGGTGTCGAAGAAGAACACGCCGGCGTCGAGCGCGCGGTCCATGATCCGGAACGCCTCGTCCTCCGGCGTCTCCGGCCCGAAGTTCATGGTGCCGAGGCACAGCCGGCTCACCTCGAGCCCGGTCCTTCCCAGTCGCGTGGTGTCCATGGGTGGAGGTGATGGCGCCTCCGGCGCGCGGGCGCAAGCTGCGCCCAGGTGTCGCAGGGCCCGGCCCGGGGCGGACGTCCGCGCGGGCGCGGCCGGCGGCCGGCCGCTATCCTCGGGGCGTGTCCAAGGCCTTCACCAGCGAGGAGACGCCCGACCTCGGCCCGGTGGTGCGACCGCCGCCGCGGCTCGCGCCCGGCGAGGTGCGCTACGTGACGCCCGAGGGGCAGGCCGCGCTGCGCGAGGCGCTGGCGCGGCTCCGGGCCGACCGCGGCGACGCCGCCCGGCTGCCCGACGCCGAGCGCGCGGCGCGGATCGCCGAGCTGGACGCGCGCATCGCCGCGCTCGACGCGACGCTGGGCGCGCTCACGGTCCTCGGGCCCGAGGCCACGCCGGAGGGGCAGGTGGGGTTCGGGACCTGGGTGACCGTCGAGGAGGAGGACGGCCGCCGCGTCACCTGGCGCCTGGTCGGGCCGGACGAGGCCGACGCGCGCCGCGGGCTCATCAGCGCCGGCTCGCCGGTGGCGCGCGCGCTGCTCGGCCGACGCGCCGGCGACGTGGTGGAGGTGAACCGGCCCGGCGGCGAGGCGGAGCTGACGGTGGTGGCGGTGCGGCGCACCGCGCCGCCGTGAGGCGACGCTCGCCCTTCGACTCCGGCGGGCCTGCGGCCCGCCTACGCTCAGGGTGAGCGGGCTTCTCCCCGGAGGCCGCGCGGGGTCGAGGGACTCAGGCCCGCCCGGTCTCCAGCCAGCGCGCCCAGTCCTCGCGGCCGTTCGCGCGCGCCGTCTCCGCGGCGCGGGGGTGGTCGTAGGCGACGCAGCGGAACGCGACGCTCCAGCCGCGGGGCGTGCGGTGGCAGATGGCGTAGCGGGCGTGCGGCGAGCCGTTCTCGACCCTGTGGTGGGAAGGGTGGTCGTCCTCGTAGGCCTGGAGCCCGACGCTGCCCGGGTTCACCACCAGCCGGCCGCCGCTGAGCCCGATCGCGTGCGGCACGTGCGAGTGGCCGCAGAGGATGAGGCTCCGGTCCACGCCGAACGCGCGGGTCTCGAGCGTGGCCGGCGCGGCCAGGCGCAGCCCGCCGTGCTCGACGTCCTCGAGCAGGTGCTGGGTGTCGCTGGTGGGCGTGCCGTGGCAGAGAAACACGCCGCCCCGCGCCAGGTCGAGCGTGGGCGGCAGGTGGCGCAGCCACTCGCGGTGGCGCGGCGTGGTGTGCTCGAACGCGTGCTGGTCGGCCGCTCCGCCCGCGTGGTGCTCGCAGGCGAGGAGCTGCCGCTCGTGGTTGCCCGCGATGGTCGGCAGGCCCAGCGGGATGAGCAGGTCCGCGGTGGCCGCCGGCTCGAGCGGCCCGGAGAGGACGTCGCCGATGTTGACGACGAGGTCCACGCCCTGCCGGTGCGCGTCCTCCAGCACCGCCTCGAGGGCCCAGACGTTCCCGTGGATGTCCGACAGCGCCGCGATGCGCAGCATGGCCGCGCAGTATTCCGCCGGGGCGCCGCGAGGGCACGCGAAAAGTGTGGCCCGGCAGGAGCGGACCCGCCGCCCGATCCTTCCGCTCGCCCTGAGCCCGTCGAAGGGCGAGCGATGCCGCGGCTACCGCGCCTTGCGCGCCGGCCGCGATACGGGCACCGGTGCGTCCTCCCGCTCCGCGCCGCCTTCCTCGTCCTGCATCCAGCGCTTCAGCGCCGGCACCGTGCGCGAGGCCCAGGCCCGCGAGGCGCGGACCTCGAGGAACGCCGCCGCGAGCGCGTCCACCAGCGCCGAGAGCCGCTGCGCCTGCTCCAGGCGCTGGACGAGCTTGTCGTCGTCCGCCTCCGCCAGCGGCGGCGGCAGCTTCGCGCCCTTCACGTCGAGGAACTCCGCGTCGAGCGTCACCTCGTAGGCCTGCTCGCCGTGCTGCAGGCGCACGCGCGCCTGGTGTACCAGCAGCCCCGCGTCGAGCGCCCGCCGGACCTCGCGCGCGTATGGCGCCTGCGTGCCCCGCGCCGCCAGCTCCGTCACGTCGCCCACCACGCCCCGCAGCGTGACCCGCCCGACGAAGAGGACGACGACCGGCGTCCCGTCCAGCTCCGTGACCGGCTCGCCCGACTCCGAGCGCCACAAGAGCCAGGTGAGCAGCTCCCGCCCCAGCCACGTGCGGCCGCGAACCAGCGCCTCCCGCGCCTTGTCGCGCTCGACCTCCGCCTCGTCCCGCCCGTCCGCGTCGGTCGCGACGCCATCGACGCCCGTGTCGCCCCGCAGGAACGCCGCCTCCGCCCTCGCCTGATCACGCCTCGACATGGAGCGCCTCCTTGCCCGAGATGCCCGTCAGCGCCGCCGTCGGCGCCAGCGCCGCGTCGGAGATCTCCGACCGGACCGCCAGCGCGCTCACCGAGGAGGGCGTCGGCTTGATCTCCAGCGCACCCTCGATGGCCGCCGCGATCTCGTCCACCAGCTTGCGCGAGGCCGCCCACACCAGCAGCTCGCCCGAGGCGAGGTGCAGCGAGACGTCGTGGACCTTGGTGGACGGGACCGCCCGCTGCCGGTGCGCGTGGCGGATGAGGTCCTTCTGCGTCGCCTTCTCGCCCTTCGTCGGCGGCCGCCCCCGCTCCTTCTCGTGGAGCGCGACCCAGCGATCCAGCTCCGCCCGGACCGCCGAGGAAGGGATGCGCAGCGTGTCCACCCGGAACGCGAACAGCGCCCACTCGCCCTCGAGCACCCCCGAGGTGAAGTCCGTGACCCCCGGATCCTCCGCGGAGACGAACCCCGCCGCGCGATCGTCCTCCCCGCGCTCGATGTCGAGCGGCTCGAAGGCCCCCTTGGCCAGCCCGCGGGCCAGCCAGCGGCGCGTGTCGGAGGAACGCTTCGCGGGGATCTCCGCGCGGAAGCGGGCGAAGGTGACGGAGCCTCGTCGGATGGGCATAGGGGGGCGCAAGATGGGGGAGGGAGGGAAGAAGGTCAAGCGGCTCCGCGTACGCACCGCGATCACCGTCACGTCGCGCGTCCCCGTGGCGTTCCCGCGTAGCGATCCATCACCGCATCCCCAAGCACGGCCCGCGCCGCGAGGAGGTTGTGCGCCGCGCAGAGCACGCGAAGGTTGGCGACGGTGGACTCCCCGCCGAGCGCGAGCGGCACGACGTGGTCGAGCTGGAGCGCGTGCGTGGACCCGCAGACGTCGCCATCCGCCAACCGCCACTGGCAGCACCCCCCATCCCGCCGCCAGACCTCGCGGCGGACGTGGGCAGGGATGCGATCCGGATCGCGAGAGGGCCGGGCCGACGCCCGGGGCCGGTCCGTGAGCGCCCCCTTGCGCTTCTCCGCCTTCGCCAGCAGCAGATCGACAGCCGCCTCCAGTAGCGCGTCATCCGAAAGGTCCGGCCGAAGATCCCGCAGCCGCTCCAGCTTGCGCGCGAAACATTCACTTACCGTGACGTGGAGCCGCTGCAGGGAGGCGGTGAGTGGGGTGAGCTCCGCCAAGGAGCGATACGGAGGCGGTGCAGCCGGCGGTTCAACAGTTGAACCGGCGGCCAGCGCAGGGCCCTTCAGTTCAACAGTTGAACCAGAAGTCACCACAGGGGCGCGCGGTTCAACAGTTGAACCATTCGCCCCAGGCCCGCGCACCGGAGTGAGGACCGTCCGCTCCGGCGGCGCCGGATGCGGCGCCAGCGCCGCGACGACCTCCGCCGCCTCGTGCCGCGACAGCCCATAGAACCGCGGCAGGACCGTCTCCCAGTTCTCGCCCGTGACGACCCGCGCCACCTCGATGACGGTGGTGAAGCAGAGCCGCCCATCCCGCAGCGGCTCGACGACGGCGGGCACCGCCTGGATGAGCTCCGCCGCCACCTTGCGGTACTGCGCGGAGCCCTTGGACAGCCGGAGCTCGCGGTGCAGGTAGTGGAAGAGCGAGGCATACCCCAGGTCCGCCCACGCGCGCCGCCCGTCGAAGTCCGCGAGCGCGACGAGGAACTCCGCGAGGGCAGTGTGCTCGCGGCGGAGCAGGGTGGAGAGGTGATCCGAGAGTGCACGCGCAGTGTCCATGCAGGCACTCTCGCATGCGTTTCCGGGCGCTCGCCGGACGCACGCATTCGCCTCCAGACGCGAGAAGGGAAGGGCGAGATCGCGAACGCGCTCGAAGCGCCGGCACGATCGCCAGGCAAGGCCCAGCGCATCCAGGGCGGCCTCCCCGCACTCCCCGCGGCGAGTGGGTCGCCGAACAGTGAAACCACGTCAAGCGCGGCGAAGGTGCCCGTTGGGTCGCAAGCGGTCACTCACGGTGACTACGTCACGCTCATGGTTCGACAGGCTCACCATGAGCGGAGGTCGGAGGCGGAGTCACGGTGACTACGTCACGCTCATGGTTCGACGGGCTCACCATGAGCGAAGGACCAGAGGCTCATCGCCAGCGGAAGACCAGGGGCTCGCCATGAGCGAGGCACTGTGACTACGCCACGCTCATGGTTCGACAGGCTCACCAGGGGCTCACCATGAGCGGAGTCTGGAGGCTCACCATGAGCGGAGGTCGGGGCTCACCATGAGCTGAGTCACGGTGACCACGCTACGCTCATGGTTCGACGGGGCTCACCATGAGCGGCGAGCAGAGCCGCGCGCGCCAATCGAGAGCCAGCCCCGCCTCCACTTCAAGCCTCTCGCAAGCCGATCCCGCGTCGCCGCTCCCGGCCACCCAGGCCCGTGCCGCCAGCCCGCTGCCCGACCTCTAGCTCCTTTCCAAAGGCCCGCCGCCCAGCTCCTCTTCACCGAGCCACCAGCAACCCCGCCGCCTATCCACGACAGCTACGAGTGCAACTCGACGACATCCCCATCCCCCAGCACGTGCCCCCGATCGACCTGCTGCCCCTCGAACCGCGCGTGCGGCCCCCACAGCCTCGCGAACTTCAGCCGCTCGGCGAGATCGTGATGCACCCGATCCGCGAGGTCGTGCACCGTCGCCCCCTCCGGCAGCACGAACGGCTTCCCCGCGTCCGCCGCGTGCCCCGGCTCCTTCGTGTGCACGCGGATCCGGTGCAGCGACCTGAACAGCACCGCCCGCAGCCCATCCAGCCCATCTCCCCGGGTGGCCGACACCCGGAACATGAACAGGTCCGGCGGCACCGCCTCCCGCGCCAGCGCCGCGAACGTCCCGTCGTCGTCCAGGTCGCACCGGTTCGCGAGCACCACCACCGGCACCGCCCGCTCCAGCGGCGACGCCCCCGGCGCCGCCGCCCGCCCCGCAGGCCGGACCCTCGCCCTCTCCAGCAGGTCCAGCGTCGCCCGAAGCCCCGCCTCCAGATCGTCCGCGGCCACGTCGAGCACGATCAGGACCCCGTCCGCCCCATGGACGAGCTGCGGCAGCCACGGCGGCACCTGCGCCCCGCCCACCGCCGGCGTGTCCACGAGCTGCACCTGCACGTCCTCGAACTCCATCATCCCCGGCAGCGGATCACGCGTGGTGAACGGGTACTCCGCGATCTCCGGCTTCGCGTGCGTGAGCGCCGCGAGCAGCGACGACTTCCCGGCGTTCGCCGGCCCGACCATCACCCACTGCCCCGCCCCCTCGCGCACCACCTGGCCGACCTCGGCGCGACGCCCGGGCCGGTGCGCGTGGGTCGCCTCCTCCTCCAGCTTCGAGAGCCGGGCGCGCAGGTCCCCCAGCAGCTTGTCGGTCCCCTTGTGATGGGGGAGGAGCGCGATCATCTCGCGGAGCGCGTCCTCCTTCTCCTCGCGCGTGGTGGCGCGGTGAAGGCGCAGCTCCGCGTCCTTGTACCGGGGCGGCACGTTCGCGGGCATGGTCCGATGCTCCTTCGGCGGCGCCGCGGACGGCACGGCCGCAGAAGGGCTCGCCCGGTCGAGGGAAACCGTGCCGTTTCGCCGCACCGCGGCATGAGCCTGAACGATCGTTTCGGGTACCTTTCCCACATGCCCTTCCTCGTCCGTTTCGCCTCCTCCACCGAGGATCGCGACGCCGCCTACGCCCTGCGCCGCGACGTCTTCGAGTTCGAGCAGCACATCCCCCGGCCGCTCGACCGCGACGCCTTCGACTTCTCCGCCGACCACGTGGTCGCGTTCGACCGCGGCGGCCACTGCGTCGGCACCGGCCGGGTGGTCCGCACCGACCAGCGCACCTGCCAGATCGGCCGCATGGCCGTGGCGCAGGAGGCCCGCCGCACCGGCGTCGGCGCCGCCATGCTCGACTCGCTCGAGCGCATGGCCCGCCTGCGCGGCATCCGCGAGGTGGTGGTGGCCTCGCAGCTCGGGTCGGAGCCGTTCTTCCACGCGCGCGGCTACCGGCGCGAGGGGGACGTGTTCGAGGACCAGGGGGT
The DNA here is from genome assembly GCF_000964525.1 of Anaeromyxobacter sp. PSR-1. Lineage (GTDB taxonomy): Bacteria > Myxococcota > Myxococcia > Myxococcales > Anaeromyxobacteraceae > Anaeromyxobacter. The sequence continues at coordinate 24,229 of NZ_BAZG01000027.1, read as the reverse complement.
CCCGCACGTCCACATGCGCAAGCTCCTGCTGGTGAGCTAGCGCGCCGCCGGGCGGCCACCCGGGAGCGGAGGGGCCCCGGGACGGCCGGCCGGAGGGCGGCGAGGCGCGGAGGGTGCAACGCGCGCGCCGCTGGGTTAGAGTGCGCCCCCGACGCACAGACGCTCGCTCGCCCCGGGTCCCGCGGCCCGGGGCGATTCGCATTCTGGAAGGACCCCCGCAGTCCATGAGCCACCACGAGATCTCGCGCCGGCGCACGTTCGCCATCATCGCCCACCCGGACGCCGGCAAGACCACGCTCACCGAGAAGCTGCTGCTCTACGGCGGCGTCATCCAGCTCGCCGGCGCGGTGAAGGCGAAGCGCGGCCGGGCCAACGCGGTCTCGGACTGGATGGAGATGGAGCGCGAGCGCGGCATCTCCATCACCACCAGCGTCCTGCAGTTCCCCTACCGCGGGCTGCAGATGAACCTGCTCGACACCCCCGGCCACGCCGACTTCAGCGAGGACACCTACCGCACGCTGCACGCGGTGGACGGGGCGGTGATGCTGCTCGACTGCGCCAAGGGCGTCGAGTCGCAGACCCGCAAGCTGTTCCGCGTCTGCCGGCAGCGCTCCATCCCCATCTTCACGTTCGTGAACAAGATGGACCGCCCGGGCCGCGACGCGTTCGAGCTCATCGGCGAGGTGGAGAGCGTCCTCGGCATCGGCGTCTACCCCATCACCTGGCCGGTGTTCCGCAGCGGCGTCTTCCGCGGCGTCTACCACCGCATGGCGCGGCGCGTGTACCTGTTCGACGCCGACCACGCCAACTCCAGCTCCACCACCGGCGCCGAGCGGCCGCCGGTCGAGGTGACCGGCATCGACGACCCGATGCTCCGCGAGGCGCTCGACGACGCAGGCTACGATCGCCTCCGCTCCGAGGCCGACCTGCTCGACGCCGCCGGCGACGGGTTCGACCGGGAGCGCTTCGAGGCGGGCGAGCTGTCGCCGATGTTCTTCGGCAGCGCGGTGAACAACTTCGGCCTGGAGGCGTTCCTCGAGACCTTCAGCGAGCTGATGCCGCCGCCGCGCCCGCGCGACACCGACCAGGGCCCGGTGGAGCCGACCCGCGACGAGTTCAGCGGGTTCGTGTTCAAGATCCAGGCGAACATGGACAAGGCGCACCGCGACCGCGTCGCGTTCGTGCGCATCTGCTCCGGCCGGATGGTCCGCGGGATGAAGGCGCACCACGTCCGCAGCGGCAAGGACGTCCGGCTCGCGAACCCCACCCAGTTCCTGGCCCGCGACCGGAACGTGGTGGACGAGTCCTGGGCCGGCGACGTGGTCGGCATCCACGACCCCGGCAACCTCGAGATCGGCGACACGCTCACCGGCGGCTCGCGCTTCGTCTATGAGGGCATCCCCAGCTTCGCGCCGGAGCACTTCCGGCGGCTCGCGCTGGTCGATCCCATGCGCCGCAAGCAGTTCGCGACCGGCCTGGAGCAGCTCGCGCAGGAGGGCACGGTGCAGCTCTACCGCCCGCCCGCGGGCCGCGCCGGCGACCTCGTGCTGGGCGCGCTCGGCCAGCTCCAGTTCGAGGTGGTGCGCTACCGGCTCGAGTCCGAGTACTCGGTGCAGGTGCGGGTCGAGCCGGTGCCGTACCAGCTCGCGCGCTGGGTCTCGCGCGCCGACGGCAAGCCGCTCGACCTCGACGCGCTCCACGACGCGGTCGAGGGCATGGTGGTGCTCGACGTGCGCGACCGGGCGGTGGTGCTGTTCGACCGCGAGTGGGCGCTCCGCACCGCGGAGCGGCTCCACCCCGAGTACCGGTTCGCGGAGACCGCGACGGGCGTGGTCGTCCGCGCGGCCTGAGCCGCGCCCGCTCGCCCTTCGACTCCGGCGGGCCTGCGGCCCGCCTACGCTCAGGGTGAGCGGGGGATGCGAAGCGACTCCGTCCGCTCATCCCGAGCGTGGCGCAGGGTGAGCGGGGGTGCGGAGCGTCTCCGTCCGCTCATCCCGAGCGTAGCGCGGCGGCCCTTCGACTCCGGCGGGCCTGCGGCCCGCCTACGCTCAGGGTGAGCGGGGGGTGCGAAGCGTCTCCGTCCGCTCATCCCGAGCGTAGCGCGGCCGCCAGGCCGCGCGGAGTCGAGGGACGAGCAGGCGAATCCGCCTCAGCCCCCGCGCTGGATCAGCTCGATCTTGTAGCCGTCGGGATCCTCGACGAACGCGATCACCGTGGTCCCGTGCTTCATCGGGCCGGCCTCGCGCACGACGCGGCCGCCGCGCGCCTTGATCTCGGCGCAGGCGGCGTAGGCGTCCGGCACCTCCAGCGCCACGTGGCCGAAGCCGGTGCCGAGCTCGTAGCGGGGCGTGTCCCAGTTGTGCGTCAGCTCGATGGCGGTCTGCTCGGACTCCGGGCCGTAGCCCACGAACGCGAGCGTGAAGCGGCCGTCGGGGTACTCCTGGCGGCGGAGCAGCGTCATGCCGAGGACGCCGGTGTAGAAGGCGAGCGACCGCTCCAGGTCGCCGACGCGGAGCATGGTGTGGAGGATGCGCACGGGGATCTCCGGGGTGCGGGTCAGCTGAAGTCGGTCAGGTTCTTGCGCGTCGCGTTGCGGCGCGGCTCGGAGCGCGCCTGGCACTCCGGGCAGAGCGCCGCGTAGGGCATGAGCGCGAGCCGGCGGGGCGCGATCTCCTCCTCGCACGACTCGCACAGCCCGAAGTCGTCCGGCCGGTTGGCCAGCTTCGCCAGCGCGCGGTCGATCCGGCCGACCAGCTCCGCCTGCCCCTTGTTGCGCTGCGAGGCGAGCACCTGGAGCATCTCGGACAGCGCCTGCGCGTCCTCGTCGGAGACGCCGGTGCTGGCCGGGTCCCGGCGGTTCGGCTCGATGCGGGCGGGGCCCGCCTGGACGAGCTGCGCGCGCAGCCGCTCCAGGGCGAGCCGGTGGGCGGCGCGCTCCTTCGCGTTCATGGCCGCTCCTTAGCCCAGAACCGTGGGACGCGCCATCGCGAACACCCGGTGCGGGGGTCGACGGCGGCCCGCGTTCGTCTTACTCGGTGGGGGCCGCTCGACCCTCACCCCGGAGCTTCGCATGCGCGTCGGCTGCCCCAAGGAGATCAAGAACAACGAGAACCGCGTCGGCCTGACGCCCGGCGGGGCGCGGTCGCTCGTCGCGGCCGGGCACGACGTCCTGGTCGAGTCCGGCGCCGGCGAGCGCAGCGGGTTCACCGACGCCGAGTACGAGGCGGTGGGCGCGCGCATCGCGCCGGTCGCCCGGCAGGTGTTCGAGCAGGCCGAGCTGATCGTGAAGGTGAAGGAGCCGCAGCCGCCGGAGCTGGCCGCGCTGCGGCCCGGGCAGATCCTGTTCACGTACCTGCACCTCGCCCCGGACCCGCTCCAGACGAAGGCGCTGCTCGAGCACGAGGTCACCGCCATCGCCTACGAGACCATCCGCGACACCTCCGGCCGCCTGCCGCTGCTCACCCCCATGTCCGAGGTGGCCGGCCGCATGGCCGCGCACGTGGGCGCGTTCTACCTGCAGCAGCCGAACGGCGGGCGCGGCATGCTGCTCGGCGGGGTGCCCGGCGTGCCGCCCGCGCACGTGGTGGTGCTGGGCGGCGGGGTGGTGGGCCTGAACGCCATCAAGGTTGCGGCGGGCATGGGCGCGCGGGTCACGGTCCTCGACAAGAGCCTGCCCACGCTCCGCTACCTCGACGACATCTTCGGCAACCGCATCGAGACGCTCTGGTCCAACGAGGCGCACGTGGAGCAGGCGCTCGTCCAGGCCGACCTCGTCATCGGCGCGGTGCTCATCCCCGGCGCCGCCGCGCCACGACTGGTGCAGCGGCGCATGCTGAAGCACATGAAGCCGGGCTGCGTCATCGTGGACGTGGCGGTGGATCAGGGCGGCTGCGTCGAGACCACCCGGCCGACCACCCACGCCGACCCGGTCTACTTCGTGGACGGCGTGCTGCACTACGCGGTCGCGAACATGCCCGGCGCGCTCCCGCGGACCTCCACGCTCGCGCTCACCAACGCGACGCTGCCGTACGCGATGCAGCTCGCCGGCCGCGGCGTGAAGGACGCGCTCCTCGCGGATCCGGGCTTCCTGGCCGGGCTCAACACCTACCGCGGCAAGCTCACCTGCGCGCCCGCGGCGGAGAGCCTGGGGATCCCGTACACCGACCCGCGGACGCTGCTGTAGGCCGCGCGCCAGCTCCGCTCGTGGTTCGACAGGCTCACCACGAGCGGATCTTCGCTGCCCGCTCGCCCTGAGCGCGTCGAAGGGCAGGCTCGGATTTCTGCTGACCCGCTCACCCCGAGCCTGTCGAGGGGCGAGCGGTCCGGCCGCTACCCGCGGTCCCGCCGCGGCAGCACGTCCTTCAGCACCTCGCGGGCCTGGCGCACCATCTCCACGGTGGTGTCCCAGCCCACGCAGGCGTCGGTGACCGAGCAGCCGTAGCGGAGCTTCGAGAGGTCGTCGGGGATGGGCTGGCTGCCGGCCTCGATGAAGCTCTCGACCATGAAGCCCACCACCGACCGGTTGCCCTCGCGGACCTGGTGCACCACGTCGCGGAGCACGAGCGGCTGGAGCTCCGGCTTCTTCCACGAGTTCGCGTGGGAGCAATCCACCACCAGGTTGAGCGGGAGCTTGGCGCGGGTGAGGGCCTGCTCGGCGAGCGAGATGGAGACGGTGTCGAAGTTGGGCCGGCCGCCGCCGCCGCGCAGCACCAGGTGGCCGTAGCGGTTGCCGCGGGTGCGGATGATGGCCGACTGGCCCTGGCCGTTCACGCCGAGGAAGCTGTGCGCCCGCGCCGCCGAGAGGATGGCGTTCACGGCCGCGTCCACGTCGCCGTCGGTGCCGTTCTTGAAGCCGACCGGGGTGGAGAGGCCCGAGGACATCTCGCGGTGGGTCTGCGACTCGGAGGTCCTGGCGCCGATGGCGGTCCAGGAGACGAGGTCGCCGTAGTACTGCGGCGCGTGCGGGTCGAGCGCCTCGGTGCCGGCGGGCAGGCCGAGCTCGTTCACCTGGAGCAGGAAGCGGCGCGCCCGCTCCATGCCCTCGTCGATCCGGAACGAGTCGTCCATGTACGGATCGTTGATGAAGCCCTTCCAGCCGACCGAGGTGCGGGGCTTCTCGAAGTACACGCGCATCACCAGCACCAGCGTGTCCTTCACCTCCTCGGCGAGGTGGCGCAGGCGGCGCGCGTAGTCGAGGCCGGCGGCGGCGTCGTGGATGGAGCAGGGGCCGATGACGCCGAACATGCGCGGGTCGCGGCCGTCGAGGATGGCCTCGATGGCGCGGCGGCCCTCCACCACGGTGCGGACCGCCTCCTCGGTGATGGGGATGCGCGCCTTGACCTCGTCCGGGGACGGCATGAGGTCGAACGCGGCGATGTTCAGGTCCTCGGTCTTCTGCACGGGCTCGCTCCGGCGCGGGGGAAGGGGAGCGAAAATACACCCGATCGGCGCGTCCGTTCCACCCCGCGCAGGGGCGATTCCCGGCCGGAAACCGCCGGCCCGCCGGTCGCGCGGCCGCCTACGGCACGCGCGCGGAGAGGATCGGGATGATCCAGGCGGCGTACTGGTCCGGATCGCGGATGGTCGCGATCTGGTCGTCGAAGTGGCGCCGCGCCTCCTCGGCGGTGAAGCGGGTGTGCTGACCGATGGCGTCGGCGTAGCCGTCGCGCCAGGCCTCCCAGATCGCCGCGAACGTCTCGCGCGGCACGCGCAGCGTGTCCACCGCGACGTAGTCGAGCGTGAGGTCGGCGAGGCCGAGGGCGCGCATCATGGCGAACGCGCGCCGGCCGACCAGCATGTCCGAGCCGGTGCGGGCGCCGAACTCGCGCGGCGCGGCCGGCCAGAAGTCGGCCGGATCCAGCGTGCGCGCGGGGAGGTGGATCATCCCGTAGTCCTCGGCCAGCAGGTGGATGCGCCCGCCGCGGCGCGTCACCCGGGCCAGCTCGGCCAGCGCGCGCTCGGGGTGGGGGATGGCCTGGATGACGTGGCGGCAGACCGTGAGATCGAACTCGCGATCCGGCAGCGCCAGGTGGAACACGCTGCCCTGCGCGAACGAGACGCGGGGCGCGAGCGCGCCGTGGCGGGCGCGGGCCACCCGGAGCGGCGGCTCGAGCACGTCCACGCCGAGGACGGTCGCCTTCGGGAACAGGCCGGCGAGGCGGGCGGTGATCTCGCCGGTGCCGCAGCCCGCGTCGAGGATGCGCGCGCCGGCCGGCAGCTCGTAGCGCCGGAAGAGCGGCGCCTCCTGCGGCCAGATGGCCGAGGCCTGCGCGGCCAGGTTGCGGAACATGGACTCGTCCGCCATCTGGCGGGCCTGCGGGTTCAGCGTCTCCTGGCTCATGCACCGCCTCCGCGCGCCGGCCACCCCGGCGGCCTCAACAGATGGCGAGGCGTTCGCGCGCCGTCAAGGTGCCTGGCGCGGCGCGGCCGGCGGGAGCGGCCGGTCGAGCTCCTGGTCCTGCCAGGCGGCCGGATCCTCGAGGGCCTCGAGGTGCGTCTCCATGGTGGCGTTCGGCAGCACCGCCCGCACCTCCTGCTCGATGGCGTCCACCAGCCCGTGCCCGCGCGCCACCGTCCAGGCGCCGGGGACGAGCACGTGCACCGTCACGAACCGGCGCGACCCCGCCTGCCGCGTGCGGAGCGCGTGGAACTGCACCTCCGGGCACGCGTGCCGGTCGAGCACGGCGCGGAGCGCGGCCTGCTCCTCCGGCGCGAGCGCGCGGTCCAGCAGCCCGAGCGCCGAGCGGCGGATGATCTTCACGCCGGTCCACACGATGTTCGCGGCGACCGCGAGCGCGATGAGCGGATCGAGCCGCTGCCAGCCCGTCACCGCCACCAGCCCGACCGCCACCAGCACCCCGGCCGACGTCCACACGTCGGTCATGAGGTGGTGGGCGTCGGCCTCGAGCGCGATCGAGTGGTGCCGCCGGCCCGCCCGCAGGAGCACGCGCGCGACGCCGAGGTTCACGAGGGACGCCGCCACGGAGACGACGAGGCCCAGCCCCACCTGCTCGATCGGCCGCGGCGAGAGCAGGCGCTCGGTGGCCGTCCAGGCGATCCCCGCCGCGGCGAGCAGGATGAGGGCCCCCTCCGCGCCGCTCGCGAAGTACTCCGCCTTGCCGTACCCGTACGCGTGCTCCTCGTCGGGAGGGCGGGCCGCCACGCCCAGCATCGCCAGCGTGAGCATCGCGGCGACGAGGTTCACCAGCGACTCGAGCGCGTCGGAGAGCAGGCCCACCGAGCCGGTCAGCAGATACGCGCCGGTCTTCAGGCCGATGGTGGTCACCGCCGCGGCGATGGAGAGCCAGGCGAAGCGGGTCAGGGAGGCGCGTGCGCGGGCGGGGGCGGTCATGACGGACGGTGCCTGTTGTCCGCCCGGGCCGCGCCGGCGGCAAGCGCGAAGGGGCGGGCGGTGCCCGGCGCCCGCGGCGAGCGGCTGCCTGCGACAAAGAGCCGCACGGAAGGCCCGGAAAGCGCGTGACGAACCGTTTGATCCCGATCATCTCAAGGGATAGGTTCCTGCCCCGTCTGGTACGGAAGGGTTCCGGGGGCTCGCTGTTGAATGGCAGCCCGCGCCGGACGGTCACAGCGCTGCAGCATGCGCAACTTCGCTGCGGTTTCCAGGGCGGCTGGCCGCCCGCACACGAGGGATGGATGCGAGTCGAAGCACCTGATCCGGGCGCGAGGCGGGACGGCGCACGCCCGTGGTCGTCGGTCGCACCCGCATGGGTGTTCCTGGGGGCGCTGGCCCTGGCCGCGAGCGGCTGCCAGCGCGAGTCGGTGAGCCACTTCCGCGTGCCCAAGGCGGCGCCGGAGCCGGCCGGCATGGCGGCGATGCCCGCCGGCATGGGCGGCGGGATGGGCGCGCCCGGCATGGCCGGCGACGTGCCGCCGCCGGCGCAGCCGACCGGCTCGTCGGCGCTGGCGTGGACGCTGCCGAAGGGCTGGAACGAGGTCCGCGGCGGCGGCGCGATGCGGTACGCGACCCTCACGCCCCCGGCCTCGGGCGGCAAGGTGGAGGTGACGGTGATCGTCCTCCCCGGCCCGGCGGGCGGCGAGCTCGCCAACGTGAACCGGTGGCGCGGGCAGATCGGCCTGCCGCCGCTCGACGAGGCCTCGCTCGCCTCCGCGCGCAAGCACGTGAAGACGCGCGCCGGCGACGTGTCGGTCTACGACTTCCTCGGCGAGGGCCAGCAGAAGACCCGCGTGGTGGCCGGCTTCACGTTCACCGAGGGCAACACCTGGTTCCTGAAGATGTCCGGCGACGCGGCCGCGGTCGGCGCGCGCAAGCCCGAGTTCGTTTCCATGCTGGAGAGCCTCCGCCTTGACGCGAATTGAGAACCGGCCCCTGAGCGCGCTGCTCGACGTGCTCACCTCGCTGAAGCTCACCATCGTCTGCATGGCGGCGCTGATGGTGCTGGTGGTGGCCTGCACGCTGGCGCAGGTCCACCTCGGCACCTGGGGCGCGGTCAACGTGTACATGCGCAGCTGGCTGGTCTGGTGGGACGTGCCGGGCACCGTGCTCTCGGTGCCGGTGTTCCCGGGCGGCGCGCTCGCGGGCGCGGTGCTGGCGGTGAACCTCATCGCCGCGCAGCTGAAGCGGCTCGAGCTGTCCTGGAAGAAGGCGGGGCTCTGGATCGTCCACGCCGGCCTCATCCTGCTCGTCATCGGCGAGTTCGTGACCGGCATGTTCCAGCAGGACATGCAGCTCGCGTTCGAGGAGGGGCACACCGCGAACTACGTGGAGTACCCCCGCGAGAACGAGCTGGCGGTCATCGACGTCACCGACCCGGCCTGGGACGAGGTGTACGGCATCCCCGAGACGCTGCTCGCCCGCGCCGACGAGGTGCAGGTGCCGGGGACGCCCATCACCCTCAAGGTGAAGCGCTTCCTCAAGAACGCCGACCTTGCCATGCGCACGCCGAACGACGCGCCGGCCATCGCCACCGCCGGGGTGGGCACCAGCATCCGCGTGGCCGAGCTGCCGCCGGTCACCACCGACGACCGCCCCAACGCCACCGCCGCGTTCGTCGAGCCGGTGGCGGGCGGCCGGAGCTACGGCACCTGGCTGGTGTCGGCGCTGCTCGCGGCCCCGCAGCAGTTCGTCTACGAGGGGCGCACCTACCAGCTCGCGATGCGCTCGCGGCGGGTCTACCTGCCGTACTCGCTGACGCTCAAGGACTTCACCCACGACGTGTACCCGGGCACCGAGATCCCGAAGAACTTCTCGAGCCTGGTGCACCTCAACAACCCCGCCAAGGGCGAGTCGCGCGACGTGCTCATCTACATGAACCAGCCGCTGCGCTACGACGGGAAGGCGTTCTACCAGGCCAGCTTCGGAAAGGGCGACACCCTCTCGATCCTGCAGGTGGTGTCGAACCCGGGCTGGCTCCTGCCTTACATCTCCTGCGTGCTGGTCACGGTGGGGCTGCTCGTCCACTTCGCCATCACGATGAGAAGGTCGATGCGGCGCCGTGCGGCCGCGGCGGAGGCGCACTCATGAAGCTCGAGAAGCTGATCCCCTGGCTCGCCGGCGGCCTCGCCATCGTCGGCGCCGCCATCGCCGTCATCCCGCCGAGCCCGGTCCGCGGGTTCGACACCGACGCGTTCGGCCGCCTGCCGGTGCTGGAGGGCGGGCGCGTGAAGCCGGTGGACTCGGTGTCGCGGAACGCGCTGCTGATGATCCGCGGGCAGCAGAGCTTCAAGTACGACCCGGACGGCGACGGGCCGCAGAAGGGCCGGACCATCTCGTCCGACGAGTGGATCCTGGACGTCCTGTTCCGCCCGGAGCTGGCCGACCAGTACCCGGTGTTCGTGATCAACGACCCGGAGGTCCTCGGGCTCATGGGCATGCGCCAGAGCTCGAACCGCTACTTCGCGTTCAGCGCGCTCGTGCCGCACCTGGAGGAGATCCAGAAGCAGGCCATGGCCGCGCACCAGGTGGACGCGAAGCAGCGCACGCGCTTCCAGTCGGCCATCGCGAACCTGTTCGAGCGCGTGTACCTCTACTACCGCCTGAAGAACACGGTGCAGCTCGCCGGCTCGCCTGGCCTCGCCGCCGAGGTGGCCTCGGCGGGCACGCCGGGCGCGCAGCAGCGCCACCAGGCCATCGAGGAGCTGGCCTACTTCCGCCCGATCCCGCCGGCCGCGGGCACCACCGGCGACAACTGGCTCAACATGGGCCAGGCGCTGCGCGGCGCCGCCTCGGGCCAGCCGGGCGACGCGCTCTCGGGCTGGGCGCGCCTCTCGGTCGCGTACATGGCGCAGGATCCGTCCAGCTTCGGCCGGGCGGTGGCCGACGTCACCGCCGCGGACGCCGCGGCGCGCCCGGACTCGATCGACCTCGCGGGCCACGAGATCGTCTTCAACCGCGCGCAGCCGTTCTACGCGGGCATGGTCGTGTACGTGCTGGCGATGCTGGCGCTGTTCGCGTCCTGGCTCTGGAAGCCGAAGATCCTGCAGCCGGCGGCGTACGGCCTGCTGGTCGCGGGCGCGGTCATCCACACGCTGGGGCTCGTGTCGCGCGTGCTCCTGCAGGGCCGCCCGCCGGTCACGAACCTCTACTCCTCGGCGGTGTTCGTGGGGTGGGGCGCGGTGGTGCTGGGCGTCATCCTGGAGCGCATCTACAAGAAGGGGTTCGCGACGGCGGTGGCGGCGGCCTCGGGGTTCGCCTCGCTCATCGTGGCGCACCACCTCTCGGGCGACGGCGACACGATGGAGATGATGCGGGCGGTGCTGGACTCGAACTTCTGGCTCGCCACCCACGTCGTCACCATCACCATCGGCTACAGCGGCACCTTCCTCGCGGGCGCGATGGCCATCGGCTACACGCTCCGCAAGCACCTGGTCCGCAAGCCTGACCCGGGCACGACCAAGGCGCTCATGGGGATGACCTACGGCGTCATCTGCTTCGCGCTCTTCTTCAGCTTCCTGGGCACGGTGCTGGGCGGCATCTGGGCCGACCAGTCCTGGGGCCGGTTCTGGGGCTGGGATCCGAAGGAGAACGGCGCGCTGCTCATCGTGCTGTGGAACGCGATCATCCTGCACGCGCGCTGGGGCGGCTTCGTCCGCGAGCGCGGCATCATGGCGATGGCGATCTTCGGCAACGTCATCACCAGCCTGTCCTGGTTCGGCGTCAACATGCTGGGCGTGGGGCTCCACTCCTACGGCTTCATGGACAGCGCGTTCTGGGCGCTCACGGGCTTCATCGCGTCGCAGCTCGCCATCATGGCGTTCACGCTCCTGCCCGCGCAGTTCTGGAAGACCGCGAACGCGCACGGCAAGCAGCAGGAGCCGTCGCCGGAGCCGGGGCACTAGTCCTACGGACACGCAGGGAAGCCTTGACGGCTCCGCTCCGAGACCTGGGGCGGGGCCGTCGTCTTTGGTTCTCTCGTTGTCCGCTTCCAGCGGGCCCTGTCCTGGAGACGGGCCGCGGGGTCGGCGCTCCGGGCATTCGCGGCGGTGCTCGCTCCGCAAGGCCCGGGACGTGGATGGATGGCCGGAACCGGGGGCCGTGGGATCGTGGAAGCCGACGCACCGGACGGGCCAGCCGCGGGATCGGGGCCGGCGCCGGCTGTGCCGGTCCCTTCGCAGCGGCTGTCCACGGCGGTGCAGGTCCAGGATCCTGGGGACGTGCCGAGGGCTTGCTGCGCTGCGCTCCGGCGCGAACGCCCGGATCGCCTCCGTGGCGGCCTGACGTGGAGGGGAGGCGTGGAGGGAAGGCCTTCCCAGCGCACGCCTCCGTGGCGGCCGGACGTGGAGGGGAGGCGTGGAGGGGTGAAGGTCCGGTCCAGGCGCGGTGAAACCCGTCCGGCGCGCCGATGGCGGGCGGCTTGTCGCCGCCGCGCCCCCGTCGTAGCGTGGCGCCCGATGGGCCGCATCCACGCTTGCCTGCTCGTCGCCGCGCTGCTGGCGGCGGCCCCGGTCGCACGGGCGGTCCCGCCCGCGCCGCAGCCGAGGCGGGTGGTGGTCGGGGCCGACCGCGACTACCCGCCGTACGAGTTCCTCGACGAGCAGGGCGAGCCGGCGGGGTTCAACGTGGACCTCACCCGCGCCATCGCGGAGGTGATGGGGCTCACGGTCGAGTTCCGGTTCGGCGACTGGGCCGGGATCCGGGCGGGGCTGGCCGACGGCAGCATCGACGTGCTCCAGGGCATCTCCTGGTCGGAGGAGCGCGCCCGCCGGCTGGACTTCGCGGCGCCGCACGCCATCGTCCACCACGCCATCTTCGTCCGGAAGGACGGCCCCAGGCCCGCCTCGCTCGACGCGCTGGCGGGGCGCGAGGTGGTGGTGTTCGGCGGCGGGATCATGGACGAGGAGATCACCCGGGCCGGCAAGGCCGCGAGGATCATCCGGACGCAGACGCCCGCCGACGCGCTGCGCCTGCTCGCCTCGGGCCAGCACGACTGCGTGGTGCTGGCGCTCCTGCCCGGCATCTACCTGCAGCGCCAGCTCGGCCTCACCAACATCGAGCCGGTGGGCGAGCCGGTGCGCGCGGAGCGCTACGGCTACGCGGTGCGCAAGGGGGACCGCGAGCTGCTCGCGCGCTTCGACGAGGGGCTCGCCATCCTGAAGCAGACGGGGCGCTACGACGCGATCCACGCGCGCTGGCTCGGGCCGCTCGAGCCCAGGCCCATCGGGTGGCAGGCGGTGGCGCGCTACGCCGCGCTCGGCGCCCTGCCGATCCTCGTGCTGCTCGGCGCCAGCATCGCCTGGAGCCGCTCGCTCCGGAGGCTCGTCGCGCAGCGCACCGCCTCGCTGGAGCGCGAGGTGGCCGAGCGCGAGCGGGCGGTGGCGGCGCTGCGCGAGCACCAGCACCAGCTCGTGCAGGCGCAGAAGGCGGCCGCCATGGGCGTGCTGGTGTCGGGGGTGGCCCACGAGATCAACAACCCCGCCGGCTACATCCTGCTCAACGTCCCGACGCTGAAGGCCGCGTTCGCCGACGCGCAGGAGGTGCTCGACGCGCGCGCGAGAGAGCGGGAGCTGAAGCTGGCCGGCATCCCGTACGCGCGCATGCGCGACGAGATCCCGCAGATGCTGGACGAGATCGCCGAGGGCGGGCGGCGCATCAAGCGCATCGTGGACGACCTGAAGGACTTCGCCCGCCGCGACGACGCGCCCCGGCTCGAGCCCATGGACCTCGGCGCCTCGGCGCGCGCCGCGGTGCGCCTGCTGGAGGCGCCCATCCGCGCCGCGACCTCGCGCTTCGAGCTGGCGCTCGCGCCCGACCTGCCGCGCGTGCGCGGCAACCCGCACCGGCTCGAGCAGGTGATCGTGAACCTGCTCCTGAACGCCTGCCAGGCGCTCCCCGACCGCGATCGCGGGCTGCGCCTCTCCATCCGCCACGACCCGGCGGCCGGCGAGGTGGTGCTGGAGGTGCGCGACGAGGGCGTGGGCATCCCGCCCGAGCACCTGGCGCGGCTCACCGACCCGTTCTTCACCACCAAGCGCGAGACCGGCGGCACCGGCCTCGGGCTGTCGGTGTCGGCCGGGATCGTCAAGGAGCACGGCGGCCGGCTCGAGTTCGGCTCGCAGCCCGGCGTGGGCACCACCGCGGCGCTGGTGCTGCCCGCGCTCCACGAGGAGGCGGCGGCGTGAGCGAGTCCTTCTACCCCGCGTTCGCGGTCCTGGCGGTGGACGACGAGGCCGCCTGGCTGCGCTCGGTGGCGCTCACCCTCGAGCGCGCCGCCGGCATCACCCACCTGCTCACCTGCCAGGATGCGCGGCGGGTGATGGAGCTGCTGGACGGCAACGACGTGGGGGTGGTGCTGCTCGACCTGACCATGCCGCACCTCTCCGGCGAGGACCTGCTCGGCCGCATCTCGGTGGAGCACCCCGACGTGAAGGTGATCGTGGTCTCCGGCATGAACCAGGTCGAGACCGCCGTGCGCTGCATGAAGCTCGGCGCGTTCGACTACCACGTGAAGACCGAGGAGGAGGACCGGCTGGTCGCGGGCGTGCTGCGCGCCGTGCGCATGCAGGAGCTCCAGCGCGAGAACGGCGAGATGACCGCGCGCTTCATGTCCGGGGAGCTGCGCAACCCCGAGGCGTTCGCGAGCATCGTCACGCAGGACCGCACCATGCTGACGCTGTTCTCGTACGTGGAGGCGGTGGCGCGGAGCCCGCAGCCGCTGCTCGTCACCGGCGAGAGCGGGGTGGGGAAGGAGCTGGTGGCCGGCGCGGCGCACCGGCTCTCCGGGCTGCCCGGGAAGCTCGTGGCCGTGAACGTGGCCGGGCTCGACGACGCGGTGTTCGCCGACACGCTGTTCGGCCACCTGCGCGGCGCCTTCACCGGCGCCGAGCAGGCGCGGCGGGGCATGGTGGAGGAGGCCGCCGACGGCACGCTGTTCCTCGACGAGATCGGGGACCTGTCGGTGCCGTCGCAGGTGAAGCTGCTGCGCTTCCTCCAGGAGGGCGAGTACTTCCCGCTGGGGAGCGACCGGCCGAAGCGGGTGAAGGTGCGCGTGATCGCCGCCACGCACCAGGACCTCGCCGCCAAGGAGCGGGCCGGGATGTTCCGGCGCGACCTGTACTACCGCCTGCGCACGCACCGGGTGCGGGTGCCGCCGCTCCGCGAGCGGCGCGAGGACGTGCCGCTCCTGCTCGACCACTTCCTGGGCGAGGCCGCGCGGCAGCTCGGCAAGAAGAAGCCCACCCCGCCGAGGCAGCTCGCGCAGCTGCTCGTGACGCACGACTTCCCCGGCAACGTCCGCGAGCTGCGCGCCATGTGCTTCGACGCGGTCAGCCGCCACCGCGATCGCGTGCTCTCCATGGACGCGTTCCTGGAGGCGATCGGCCGCCACGGCAACGGCGCCCACCCCGCCGCGGAGGAGGGGCAGAACCCCTTCGGCGCGGTGGAGCGGCTGCCCACGTTCGACGAGGCGCTGGAGCTGCTGGTGCAGGAGGCGATGCGGCGCTCCGGCGGGAACCAGACGCTGGCCGCCCGGCTGGTGGGCATCTCGCAGCCGGCGCTCTCGAAGCGCCTGAAGTCCTATCGCCGCTGAGCCCGGGGATCGGGCACCGGCCCCGCCGCGCCGCCGAACCGGCATTCCCGCGGGAATGTCCATGCCCGCCGGCATGGTGGCGCGCAGGCGCGCGGGATCACTGCGCTCCCCGCCCGCGCGCGCGGTGCGGCGCGCCGCCGCGATAACGCGGGGAATGCCGCTTCGGATCGCGACGCGCTGCGCGAGCGGCGGGTGATCACGCCGGATTCCGCGCGCGGGCGATCCGGCACCGAAGGTGCTCTGGGCCGGGGGCTCCACGCACATCCCACCGGCCCCGCGGCGCGACCGCCGGGCCTCGACCCCGCGCCGGGCGGCGGCGGCTCCCGGCAGGAGAGACACGTGAAGCGTCTCGCGCGCAGCCTGTACCTGCAGGTGCTCCTGGCGGTCGTCCTCGGTGCGCTGGTCGGGCACCTGTTCCCGGCCACCGGCGCGTCGCTGAAGCCGCTCGGCGACGGGTTCATCAAGCTGGTGAAGATGCTGATCGCGCCCATCGTGTTCGCCACGGTGGTGACCGGCATCGCGAAGATGGGCGACCTGCGGAAGGTCGGGCGGGTGGGGCTGAAGGGGCTGCTCTACTTCGAGGTGCTGACCACCGTCGCGCTCGCCATCGGCCTGGTGGTGGCGCGCCTGGCCCGCCCCGGCGCCGGGATGAACGTGGACCCGGCCACGCTCGACACCAAGGCCATCGCCTCCTACACGAACGGCGCGCAGGCCCACGGCACCGTGGACTTCCTCATGAACGTGATCCCGCGCGACGTCGCGGACGCGTTCGCCCGCGGCGACATCCTGCAGGTGCTGCTGTTCTCGGTGCTGTTCGGCGCCGCGCTCGCGGCCCTGAAGGACAAGGGCCGGCCGGTGCTCGAGCTGGTGGACGGGCTGTCGCTCGTGCTGTTCCGCATCGTCGGCTTCGTGATGCGCCTCGCCCCGGTGGGCGCGTTCGGCGCCATGGCGTTCACGGTGGGGAAGTACGGCATCGCCACGCTGCTCAGCCTGGGCAAGCTCATCGCCTGCTTCTACGCGACGAGCGCGCTGTTCGTGGTGCTGATGCTGGGCCTGGTGCTGCGCTGGTGCGGCCTCGGCCTGTTCCGCTTCCTCCGCTACATCAAGGAGGAGATCTTCGTGGTGCTCGGCACGTCCTCCTCGGAGTCGGCGCTGCCGCTCATGATGCGGAAGATGGAGAAGCTCGGCTGCTCGAAGCCGGTGGTCGGGCTGGTGGTGCCGATGGGCTACTCGTTCAACCTCGACGGCACTTCCATCTACCTGACGCTCGCCACGCTGTTCATCGCGCAGGCGACCAACACGCACGTCACGCTGGTGCAGGAGCTGGAGATCCTGGCGGTGCTGCTCCTGACCTCGAAGGGCGCCGCGGCGGTGACCGGCGGCGGCTTCATCACGCTGGCGGCGACGCTCTCCGCGGTCGGCAACATCCCGGTGGCCGGCCTGGCGCTGCTGCTCGGCATCGACCGCTTCATGTCCGAGGCCCGCGCCATCACCAACCTCATCGGGAATGGCGTCGCGTCGGTGGCGGTTTCGCGCTGGGAGGGCGAGCTGGACCAGGCCCGCGCCCGCGCCGTCCTCGCCGGCACCGTGCCGGACGAGGTGGAGCCGGCGAACGACCCCGAGCCGCCGGCGGTGCCGGCGGGCCTCGGGCTCCACGGCTGAGCCGGCGCACGCCGGACGAGACGAACACAGGGGAGGAACCCGAGCATGATCCGCTTCATCCGCACGCTGGCCCGGCTCTGGAACGCGCTCTGCGAGCTCGACGCCCGCACCGCGCTCCGGCCCGCGCCCGCGCACGTCCGCAAGTAGCCCGCGCCGCGCCGGAGGGCGCTACCAGGTGCCGGTGAGCTGGACGCCGCGCCCCATGGGAGCGACCGCCACCGGCAGCCGCCCCCCGCGCGCGTGGAGCAGCGGGACCAGCGTCCCGAACCCGAACCCCGCCGCCGCGCCCACCAGCACGTCGGTGGGGAAGTGGCGCCCGGCCAGCACGCGCTCCGCGCCCACGCTCGCGCCCACCGCCGCGGTCACCAGCCACGGCCAGGCGGCCGGGCCCCGGCGCAGCGTGTACGTCCAGGAGGCGGCGGTGAGCGCCGCCACCGCGGTGGAGGTGTGCCCGGAGTAGAACGACCGGTAGCCCTGCGCCTGCTTCACGAGGCCGTCGCGCCCGGCGTAGGTGACCGGCAGCGGGCGCTGCACCGCGAACTTCACCGTCATCACCGCGGCGGAGTTGAGCGCCAGCGTCTCGGTGAGGATCATCAGATCCTCGCGCAGCGCCCGCGTGTTCCCCACCCAGAACGCGTCGGCCACCACCGGCACGGCCACCGAGGCGAGCACGGTGACGTCGCTGACGACGCCCGCGGCGCGGCTGTGCAGGTCGATGGCGAAGCGGTCGAAGCCGTTCACCTCCGCCGGGTCGCACGGGCAGCGCGGGGTGATGAAGTGGAACGGGTAGCGCCCCGGCAGGATCGCCACGCCCGTCGCGAGCGCGGTGAGCGGCACGTCGAGCCACGGCACCAGCCGGTAGACGCTGTCGCCCGTCGGGCGCGCCTCGGGCGCGTCGAGCGGCAGGTCCGGCGCGGCCGGCGGGACGATCGTGGAGGGGGAGGGCAGGGCCGCGGGCACCGTCTGGACGGCAGGGACGGGCTGGGCGGCGAGGGCGAGCGCGAGCAGGGCGGGGAGCATCGGGGACCCGCCGCGGGGGCGGATACCTCCGACCCTGTGCACCGCGCGCCCCCGCGTCGAGGCCTACCTTCACGATCCGTGGCTGCTTCGCGGGGGCGGACGCGCCCGGACGAGTGGGCCCCGGCCGCGAGCGGATCACGGCCGGGGCCGGCGCTGCCGGCGATTCACGCGTGGTCAGAAGGCGTACATCGCGGTCAGGGAGCCCTGGTCCGCGGTGCGGGTTCCGCCGATGGCCTTCGTCTCGTACCGGTAGTACTCCAGCCCCAGGGTGTAGGGGCCCTCGCAGTACTTGGCCAGCGCGCCGATCGACACGTTGCGGAGCCGCGTGGCGCCGGCCTCGCGGACGTCGGCGTCGTCCGGGTCGTCCATGCCTGCGAACAGGTGCGCGGAGACGGTGTCGGTGAAGGACCATCCGGCCTGCGCCCAGGCGCCCCAGCCCTGGATGTCGCCGAACTGCACGATGGCGCCGAACAGCTGGCCGACCGCCCGGCCCGTCCAGCCGTTCGCGGCGAGCTGCAGCGGGCCCGCGGACACCTTCCCGCCCAGCTCGGCGGCCCAGCCGTCCACGCCGTCCTCGGGGGCGGTCGCGCCCACGCCGCTCAGGTCCTTGCGGTCGTAGTGGCCGACCAGGAACGCGGAGTAGGCGACGCCGCCGGCGGGCTTGCCGCTCAGCATGGCGCGCGCCTCCACCTGCGGGATCGAGGACGCCTCACCGTAGGAGACGCCCAGCGGCAGGTCGGCGTCGGCGTCGCTCCAGGAGCCGCGGGTGGCGCTCACCGCGAGCTCGAGGAGGTGGGTGCCGGCGAGGGGGATGCGGTGGAACACCATCACCCCGGGGAAGCGCCAGCCGATGCCGCCCGCCGCGTAGCTGGCGGGGAACGCCACGTGCGCCAGGCTGACCGGCGCCATCGCGAAGATGAGCCCGTGGTTCTGGCCGACCTGGAAGGTGGTGTCGCCCAGCACCAGCTCGGCGTAGGCGAGGCGCAGCCGCGGCCCCACCGACTCGTCGCCGAAGGCGCCGCCGGTGTTGCCGCCGAAGAAGTCGGCCTCGACCAGCGCGCGCGGCGTGGCGCGGCCGGAGAGGATGGCGGGGCCGGTGGCGGCGAGCTGCAGCCGGGTCTGGCGCAGGTCGCCGCCGAGGAACGTCTCGTCCGTGCCCGGCTCGGCGACGGTGAACAGCGAGCCCTGGCCGTTCCAGGGACCGGTGGTCGCGTCCTGCACGAACACGGTCGCGGACACGAACCCGTGCAGCGCGATCGAGGGCTTCTCCGGCGCGGCGGCCGGCTCGGCCGCGAAGGTCGGCGCGGCGGCCGCGAGCGCGGCGGCGCACGCGAGCCGTACGACGGTGTCGATCATGGTGTCTCTCCTCCGGTGCTGCGTGGACCGGGCGTCATCGCGGCGCGCCCGGCAGCTGCTTCATCTCGAACTTGGGGTGGCAGTTGAGGCAGTAGTTCTCCGAGGCGGCGTGGGCGTGGTGACAGGCGGTGCAGTCGATCTCCCCGAGGTGCGAGCGGTGCGGGTTGCGGTCGGGGTGCACCGCGGGCTCGGTGGCCTTCGCGAGCGCGTCGGCCGGGCCGTGGCACGCGAGGCAGCGCTCGCTCGCGACGAACGCGCCGGTCTCCGGGAGCTCGCTCGCGTGGCAGCCGGCGCACGAGACGTCGGCCTTCGCGTGGGTGGCGTCGAGCAGCGCCGAGCCAGCCCACGAGGTCGCCGCCCGGCGCAGCGGCGCGTCGCCCTCGGCGAGCGTGCCGAGCGGCTTCTTCCCGCCGGCCAGGCCGAAGCGCCCGCGCGAGAGCGTGTGGCAGACGGTGCAGTCGGCCTCGGGGGCGCGGTGGGCGCGGTGCAGGCGGGCCGAGAACGCGTCCGGCTTCGCGTCGGCGGCGGGCTTGTGGCAGCCGAGGCAGGCGGCGAGGGTGGTGCCCTTCACCGCGGGGTGGTCCTTGGGCAGGACGGTCCAGGACGGGTGACACTGCTTGCAGCTGCCCGCGGGGGCGGAGGGGCGAGGGGGCGCGGCGGCGACGAGCGCCAGCGCGGCGAGCGCGACGAGGGCGTTCATGGGTGGCTCCACGAGGGAAGGGCGGACGCCCGGACCGGCGAGCGGGACCGGCGCCGGGCGTCCGCGGGCCGGCCTAGGCGGCCGGGTTGACGCCCGCCGCGCTCCGGCCGGCGATGCGCCCGAACACGACCGCGTCCGGGCCGGCGTTGCCGCCGAGGCGGTTCGCGCCGTGGATGCCGCCGGTGATCTCGCCGGCGGCGAAGAACTTCGGGATGGGGTTGCCCCAGATGTCGATGACGCGGGCCTGCTCGTCGATGCGCAGCCCGCCCATGGTGTGGTGCACCGCGGGCCACTGGGCGATGCCGTAGAACGGCCCCTCCTCGAGCGGCAGCATGCGATCGGTGATGGGCTTGGCGAAGTCGGGGTCCTTCTTCTCCCGGATGTAGCGGTTGTGCGTGGCGACGGTCTCGCGGAGCGCGTCGGCCGGCAGCCCGAGCTTCCCGGCCAGCTCCTCGATGGTGTCCGCCTTCACGAACCGGCCCTTGGAGATGCCCGCGTCGATCTCCTCCTTCGTGCCGCCCATGAGCGGCGCCATCCTGGCGTTGAAGATGGAGTAGGTCGGCTTCATGCCCGTGTTGATCTCGGCGCGCGAGACCACGTCGCGGCGCTCGAGCTCGTTCACGAAGCGCTTGCCCTTCCGGTCCACGTACAGGATGCCGTAGCCCGGGCCGCGGAACGGGTAGACGGCCGGCGCGTCGAGGATGCCGGTCTCCGGCTCGGCGTACGGGTAGAGCTGGATGAAGGCGAGGTGCAGCGAGTCCGCGCCGATGGCCTGGGCGAAGCGGAGGGTCTCGCCGGTGGCGCCCGGGTGGTTGGTGCAGTTGTAGCTCGCCACCAGGCTCGGGTTGAACGCCATGCGCATCTTCACGTCGCGGCTGAAGCCGCCGGACGCGAGCACCAGGCCGCGGGTGACCTTGAGCTGGAGCTTCTTCCCGCGGGCCTTCACCTCCACGCCCAGCACCGGCCCGTCCACGTCGGCGCGCCAGATCCAGGTGATCTCGTGGTTGAGGCGGATCTTCGCGCCGGCCTTCTCGGCGATCTTGCGCTCGGCCTCGGTGTAGCCGCGCCCGACGCCCTCCTTGCAGGTGTGGGTGCGGTAGGCGGTGTGGCCGCCGGTGCGGTTCAGGATCTCGCGGAGCTGCAGCCCGCCCTCGTCGATCATCCAGTCGAGCGCCTTCGGCGACTCGCGGCAGAGGATCTCGACCAGCTTCGGATCGCCGTAGTAGTCGCCGCCCTTCAGCGTGTCGTTGCCGTGCAGCTCCTTCGAGTCGTCGGGCAGCTTCAGCTTCTCGCGGAGGCGCAGCTCGTCGGTCCAGGCGTTGTACTCGCCGCCGTTGATGATCGAGTTGCCGCCGTACACCGGCATCTTCTCGAGCACCGTCACCCTGGCGCCCGCCTTGGCGGCCTCGGCCGCGGCCGCGAGCCCGGCGAAGCCCGAGCCCACCACCACCACGTCCCAGGTCTCGTCCCACTTCCTCGGCAGCGGCCGCTTCGCGCGCGGCTCGGCCGCCTCGGCCTTGCCGCCGAAGAGGTCGAGCGCGAGGCCCGTGCCGGCCGCCACCGCGGTGGCCTTGAGGATCGCGCGACGTCCGATTCCGGTCTTCTGCTGCTGGTCGCTCATCTGGCTTCTCCTGTCCGCCGGGGGGCGGAAGAGCCGCGCACCGGTCTGGGCACGGCGTTGCGGCGCGAGCCTTCGGGCCGCGGCGCGGCAGGGGCAATGGGTCGAGCGCCACCCCGCGCGGCGCACCTCGTGCGCGCGCGCCGGCGGATCGTTCGCGCGCGCTTCGCGGCCGCACCGCGCGCGCGGGCGCGGGCTGCGCGGCCCGGCCGCGGAGGGCGGGCGCGCCCGCGGCGATCCCCGCGACGCGGCGGGCAGGATGGATGTGGATCTCACCGGTCCGCATCACCGGTCGCGCCCGGACGGCGCGGGTCCGCGCGGCCCGCAGCGCGTGCGCGGGCGGCCCTCGCGCGGGGGCGGCGAGGAGGAAAGTGGACCGGTCCGGTGGGGTTCCGGGCGCAGTCCTCGCGGCGCCGCACCCCGCGTGCGGGTGCGACCGGTGCGTGGTTTGTTGCCGCGCGGCGCGGGCGCGCCGCACGGACGGTGTCAGGCCACGGAGGGTGAAGCCTTCAGCGCGCGACGCCCCAGTCCAGCACCACCTTGCCCGAGCGCCCGCTGCGCATGACGTCGAAGCCCTGCTGGAAGTCGTCGATGGAGAAGCGGTGCGTGACCACCGCCGAGAGGTCGAGCCCGCTCTGCAGCATCGCGACCATCTTGTACCAGGTCTCGTACATCTCCCGGCCGTACACGCCCTTGAGCTGGAGGCCCTTGAACACCACCTGGCTCCAGTCGATGGGCTCCGGCCCGGGCATGATGCCGAGCAGGGCGACCTTGCCGCCGTGGTTCATGACCTCGAGGAGCTGGCGGAAGGCGCGGCCGTTGCCGCTCATCTCCAGCCCCACGTCGAAGCCCTCGCGCATGCCCAGCTCGGACATGACCGCGCGCAGGTCCTCCTTCGCCACGTTCACCGCGCGCGACGCGCCCATCCGGCGCGCCAGGTCGAGCCGGTAGTCGTTCACGTCGGTCACCACCACGTGGCGGGCGCCCACGTGCCGCGCGATGGCGGCGGCCATGACGCCGATGGGCCCGGCGCCGGTGACGAGCACGTCCTCGCCGACCAGGTCGAACGAGAGCGCGGTGTGCGTGGCGTTGCCGAACGGGTCGAAGATCGCGGCGATGTCGTCGGGGATGTCGTCCGGGATGCGGTAGACGTTGTCGGCCGGGATGACCACGTACTCGGCGAACGAGCCGGGCCGGTTCACGCCCACGCCCACGGTGTGCCGGCAGAGGTGCCGCCGGCCGGCGCGGCAGTTGCGGCAGAAGCCGCAGGTGACGTGCCCCTCGCCGCTCACCCGCTCGCCGGGCCGGAACGCCTCCACCTCGGCCCCGACCTTCTCCACCCGGCCCACGTACTCGTGGCCCACCACCATCGGCACCGGGACGGTCTTCCGGCTCCACTCGTCCCAGTTGTAAATGTGCACGTCGGTGCCGCAGATCGCGCTCTTCGTGACCCGGATCATCACGTCGTGGACCCCGACCTCGGGGACCGGGACGTCGTGCTGCATCCAGATGCCTTCCTCGCGCTTCGCCTTGACGAGTGCCTTCATCGCGTCGTTTCCCTCGGGGTGAACGTGCTCAGATGACGCCCAGCGCGCGGCCGACCTTCTCGAAGGCCGCCACGGCGTGGTCGAGGTCCTCGCGCGAGTGCGCCGCGCTCATCTGCGTGCGGATGCGGGCCTGGCCCTTCGGCACCACCGGGAAGAAGAAGCCGGTGACGTAGACGCCCTCGTCGAGCAGCCGGCGGGCCATCTCCTGCGCCAGCGGCGCCTCGTGGAGCATCACCGGGATGATGGGGTGCTCGCCGGGCAGCAGCTCGAAGCCGAGCCGGGTCAGCCCGGCGCGGAAGTGGCGGGCGTTCTCGCGGAGCTGCCGGCGCAGGCCGTCGCCGGACTCGAGCAGGTCGAGCACCGCGATGCTGGTGGCGGCGATGACCGGCGCGAGCGTGTTCGAGAACAGGTAGGGGCGGGCCTTCTGGCGGAGCCACTCCACCACCTCGCGCGAGCCCGCCGCGTAGCCGCCGGACGCGCCGCCGAGCGCCTTCCCGAGCGTGCCGGTGACCAGGTCCACCCGGCCCATCACCCGGTGGTGCTCGTGCGTCCCGCGCCCGTGCTCGCCGATGAACCCGACCGCGTGGCTGTCGTCCACCATCACCATCGCGCCGTGCCGGCCGGCCAGGTCGCAGATGGCGGGCAGGTTGGCGAGGTACCCGTCCATCGAGAAGACGCCGTCGGTCACCACCAGCTTGAAGCGCGCCCCGGCCGCGTCGGCGGCGGCGAGCTGCGCGGCGAGGTCGGCCATTTCGCCGTTCGCGTAGCGGTAGCGGCGCGCCTTGCAGAGCCGGATGCCGTCGATGATGGAGGCGTGGTTGAGCGCGTCGGAGACGACCGCGTCCTCCTCGCCCAGCAGCGCCTCGAACACGCCGCCGTTCGCGTCGAAGCAGGAGGAGAACAGGATCGCGTCCTCGAAGCCGAGGTAGCGCGCCAGCCGCTGCTCCAGCTCCTTGTGGATGTCCTGGGTGCCGCAGATGAACCGCACCGACGACATCCCGAAGCCCCAGCGAGGCAGCGCCGCCACGGCGGCGTCCACCAGCTCCTGCCGCCCGGCCAGGCCGAGGTAGTTGTTCGCGCACAGGTTCACCACCCGCTTGCCGTCGGCCTCGACCCAGGGACCCTGGCGGCTGGTGATGACGCGCTCGCGCTTGAACAGCCCCTCTGCCTGGAGGCGGTCGAGCTGGGTGCGCAGGTGGTCGGTGAAGGCTGGGTTCATGGGGCGCGTCCTCGGGTGCGGGGCGCCCCCTTTCTAACCCGCCGTGCGCGGGTGCGCCGCCCGTCCGGAGGGGGTCGCCGCGGCGCGTCGCAGCCTGCGCGCCGC